>JAJFHL010000165.1 GCA_021775615.1 Hyphomicrobiales bacterium | reverse complement strand
CGGCGTGGTGACCGGGCCCGGCACGGCTCGTGCGACGTTTGCTGAGCTTGCAGAGGCAGCAGCGAAGCTGGAGGTGCCGGAAGATCCGGTGGTGAAGGCGAGGGGAGCGCGCACCTTCATCGGCAAGCCGATGAAGCGGCTCGACAGTTTGCAGAAGATTACCGGCCGCGCCGGGTTCGGCATGGATGTCGACGTGCCCGACATGATGACTGCGGTTGTCATTTCGCCACTGCAGCTCATGGCACCGGTGAAGTCGTTTGCAGCTGACAGAGCGCTTGCGCGATCCGGCGTACGGTCGGTCGTGCAGATCTCGTCCGGGGTCGCGATTGTCGGCGACCACTACTGGGCGGTGCAATCGGCGCGTGACGATGTCGAGGTCGAGTGGGGCGAAAGCCCGCTGGCGGGTCTCGGTATGGAGGAACTGCGGCAAGGTTATCGCAATGCTCTGTCCCTGCATGAGAAGGAGGCCGAGGCCAAGGGCGATGTCGGTGCTGTGTCCGGCGGGCGCACGGTCACTCGCGAAATCGAGCAGCCCTATCTCGCCCATGCCTGCATGGAGCCGATGAACTTCACCGTCTCGATCACGGGCGATCGGGCGGAGGCCTGGGGCCCGACGCAGGCCCAGAGCCTGGTTCAAGGGACCATTGCTCAGGTGACCGGCATCGATCCAAAAGACGTCACCGTGCATACCACATTTCTCGGCGGCGGATTTGGCCGCCGCTCGGCGCAGGATTTTGTTCAGGCGGCGGCCGAAATCGCCATGCAGGTCGGTAAGCCGGTGAAGCTGGTCTATTCGCGTGAGGACGATATGCGTGCGGCGCGCCTCCGGCCGTTCAACATGACCCGCGCGTCCGGAACGCTCGACGATGCGGGCAGGCTTGCCGCGCTCGACGTCAAGGTCGCAACGCCGTCGGTCTCGAAGTGGTCGCGGCTTGCGTTTCTGATCCGCAAAGACGGGGTTGACGAGCAGGCGGTCGAGGCGCTGATCGATCTTCCATACACCGTTCCCAACACTCGCGTGGAGTGGGTCGATCATGATCCGCAGGTGCCGGTCCATTTCTGGCGTTCGGTGGGCGCTTCACACAATGCCTTTGTCATCGAGACCTTGATGGATGAACTGGCGGCCTCCGCAGGCGAGGATCCAATGGCGTTCCGCAAGGCCCATTTGCGGGATAAACCGCGGCATCTGGCGGTGCTGGACCGGCTTGCTCAGGAAGCCGGCTGGGACGCTCCCGCGGACGCCGGGGTTGGCCGCGGAATGGCCATCGTGGCGTCGTTCGGAAGCATTGTGGGTCAGGTGGCGGAGGTACGGCTGACCGATGAAGATCTGCGTGTCGACAAGGTCACATGTGTGATCGATTGCGGCGTGGCGGTCAATCCGGGGCAGGTCGAAGCCCAGATGCAGAGCAGTATCGCCTATGGCTTGAGCGCCTTCCTGCGCGGCGAGATCACTCTTGCGGACGGTGCGATCGAGCAGTCGAACTTTCACGACTACGAGCCTGTCCGGATGCCGGAAATGCCACGGGTCGAAGTGCATATTCTGGAGGGGGACGAGACGCCGGGAGGCGTTGGCGAACCGGGGCTGCCGCCGCTCCTGCCGGCCCTGGCGAATGCCGTATTCGTGCTGACCGGCGTGCGGGTGACGCGGCTGCCGTTTGCAAGCTAAAGCGTTGCGCTTCATGTGATACGGCGCCGGCCCACGCCCCCTGCCCAACCACCCCACAAAGGTACCCGAGGGGTGGTTGGGCAGGGGGTGTGGGCTGATGCAGATTGACCGCAACAAGCTCTAGAAAACGCTCAACTGGCGGGTCGCCGACTTCCACTGTGTCAACCGGGCGCGGGTGGCCTCCGGATCGCTTTCCGATACCGCATGCACCAGCATGTTGAGTACGGCCACCAGGGCGCTTGTGGATTCCAGAAAGAGGCCGTTGCGCGAGGGTGCGTGCACCACAAGGTCGGTATAGTCGTGCGCCCAATGGCACAGCTCGTCGGTGACGACGACGATGTCGCGGCCGCAGGCCTTCGACATCTTGGCGAGCAGCGGCGCCTCGCGCGCATAAGGCACAACGTCGATGATGACCAGGCACTCGGCGGCCGCGCCGTTGCCCGCACCCATCCATTCGGCCAGCATGCCGTCATGGGCGGAGAGAAAGCGCACGTCGTCACGCGCCAGGGCAAGGCGGCGGGCGAAGTCCTCGGCGGCGCCGCGCACCGTCTGAAACCCGGTGGCATAGACACAGTTGGCACGGCTGACCGTTTCGACCAGGCGTCGCCATAGCGGGCCATCGAACTGCTGATACACATTCACCAGGGCGCGGACCTCGGTGCTGAACACTTCTCTTAAGGGATTGTCTTCAAGGACGGCGCGTTCCTCCGGGCCGATCCCGACGGGCCCAGAGCGCCCCTCGACTTCGATCTCGCGCTTGAGGCCCCGCATGCCCTGGTAGCCGAGACGATGCAGCAGGCGGCTGACCGTCACCTCGCTGGTGCCGGTCTTCTTGGCGATCGACGCTCCGGTCTCGAAACCCAGGCCCAGCCGGTTGAGCAGCAGGTATTGCGCGACCCTGGCCTCCTGCTTCGGCAGTTCGGACATCAGTTCCTCGATCTTGCTGACGAAAGGCAGCGCATCCACAACCGGATGCGACGAGAAGCTGTTGCGCATGGTAGAAATCTTTCGTTCGTTGACTTTAGAATAACTCTGTCATAGCGTTTTGGCCGATGCAATCCCTGCATCGTGCAGAGTGGGAGTTTTCGCATCCGCCCCTGACAGCGGATGCCGCTCAAAACGGGGAGAGTACAATGGCAAAATCACTAAGAACGCGGCTGCGGGCGTCGGCAAAGCTTGCGGCAACTCTGGCTGTTGCCGGAGCGTTGAACGCGGTTCTCGCGCTGGGGGGCACATCGGTTCAGGCAGCCGGCAAGCTGAACATCTACAACTGGGGCGACTACATAAATCCGGAAGTTCTGACCCGCTTTACCAAGGACACGGGCATCGAGGTCACGCTCGATACCTATGGCACGAACGAGGAGATGCTGGCGAAGATCCAGGCCGGCGCGACGGGCTATGACATCGTGTTCCCGTCGGTGCACATGCGCGACATCATGCAGAAGCTGGGCCTGCTGCATGACGCGAAGGTGAACACCCTGAAGGGCTTTGAGAATATCGATCCGATTTCCAAGCGCTCGAAACTCGATCCTGAAAGTTCCTACTGCCTGCCCTATGCCTGGGGCGCGGTCGGGGTCTTCTACAACAAGGCCGAAGCCGGCGAGGTGAAGACGTGGGACGACTTCTTCGCCCTGGCGGACAAAGGCAAGAAGATCACCATGCTCGACGACCTGCGCGAGACCATCGGTGTTGCGCTGATCAAGAACGGCTATTCGGTGAACGAAACCGATGCCGATGCGCTGAAGCAGGCCGAAGCCTGGCTGATCGAGCGCAAGGACAAGATCTCGGCCTTCTCCTACGACATCGTGTCGCTGGTGCAGTCGGGCGATATTGCCGCGGCGCACTGGTATGTCGGCGCCACGCTTTACACAATCCAGGAGCCCGACAAGCTCGGCTTCGTGATCCCCGAAGAGGGTGCGACCATGTACCAGGAGGATATCTGCGTCCTCAAGAGTGCGCCGAACAAGGACAGTGCGGTCGCCTTCCTGGAATTCTACATGCAGCCGGAGATCGCCGCGCTCAACACCAAGCAGCAGGTCAACGGCACCGCCAACGTTCCGGCGCGGGATCTGTTGCCGCCCGAGCTGAAGTCGAACCCGAACACCAACCCGCCGGCGGACGTGGTGAAGAAGCTGCAGATTTTTGAAGATCTCGGCAACGATCTGCGCAAGTATAACCGGGTCTGGACCAAAGTTCGAACGGCGCAGTGAGGGAGCCGAAGACGGCCGTTGCGCGCTGTGTATTCGGCAGGGCGGGGCTGCGATGAAGGCGGATGAAGAGGCGCAGGACCAAGCGGCCTCGATAGCGGAGGTGCGCGAAGCGGTGAAGCGCTTCGCGGCCCCCGAAGGCGGCATCGTAACGGCGCTGGACGGAGTTTCGCTGAAGGTTCGTCCAAGCGAGTTCGTGACGCTGCTTGGGCCGTCGGGATGCGGCAAGACAACCCTGCTGCGCGCCATCAGCGGCTTTGAAGAGCTTGACGCGGGCGAAGTGCGGATTGCCGGCGCGCCAATGACCGGCGTGCCGCCGCACCGCCGCCCGGTCAACACGGTGTTCCAGAACTACGCCCTGTTTCCGCATCTGAGCGTCGGCGACAATGTCGGTTACGGGCTGGATGTCGCTGGCGTGCCGCGGGCCGAGCGCAATACGCGGGTCGGCGAAACGCTGGAGCGCATCGGCCTGGACGGATATGAGCGCCGCCGCCCCGACCAGCTCTCGGGTGGCCAGCGTCAGCGTGTCGCCCTGGCTCGTGCGATTATCAACCAACCCAAGCTGTTGCTCCTGGACGAGCCGCTTTCCGCCCTTGACCGGAATCTGCGCAAGGCGATGCAGCTGGAGCTCAAGAACCTGCAGCACGATCTCGGCATCTGCTTCGTCTTCGTCACGCACGACCAGGAAGAAGCGCTGACCATGTCTGACCGGGTTGCGGTGCTGAATGCCGGACGGATCGAACAGGTGGCCGCGCCGGAGACCCATTATCACCGCCCGGCAACCCGGTTCGTGGCCGAGTTTATTGGCGACGGCGCGCTGTTCTCCGGCCGCGTCGAGGGACCGGCGAAGGATCCGGTTCTGGTAACTGCCGATGGCCTGCGTTTTGCCGTGGCCTCCGGCACCCCCGCAGGACAGGAGGCGACGCTGCTATTGCGTCCGGAACATCTGGAGGCGGCGCCGAAATCCCCCCGCGCAAGCCATGGCGTCATCGAGGCGCGGCTCGAGCAGTCGGTGTTTCTCGGCGCCCTGCACCAGTTTGTCTGCCGTCTCGCAAACGGCGCCACGATCATCGCGGCGCCGACCGGTGCCGGAGCCGGGAACCTGAGTGAGGTTGCCATCGGCGATTCGATCCGTCTTGCCTATCGCCGCGACCAGCCGCACCTCATCCCGGAGGTCGGCGATGGCGCGTAGGGGAGACACCCGCCGACTCGCGTTTTTGCTCGGGCCGGCGTCACTCTTTCTGGGGGTCTTCTTCATCGGGCCGCTGGCGGTGATGGTCGTCTACAGCTTCCTCGAGCCCGGGCTCTATGGCGGCGTCGAGTGGAATTTCTATCACTGGAACTACGGCCGCATTCTCGGCTGGGCCGACGGTGAATGGGAGGAATTCGACGCGGTCTATGCCCAGATCTTCCTGCGTTCGGCGCGACTGGCACTGACCAATGTGGCGATCACGCTGATCATCTGTTATCCGGCCGCCATCTGGGTCAGCGGTCTTTCCGCGCGCTGGCGCACCATGGTGGTGTTCCTGATCACGCTGCCCTTCTTTGTCAGCCTCGTCGTGCGCCTGTTCGCCTGGGTGCTGATCCTGCGGCCGAGCGGCTTTCTGAATTCGAGCCTGATGGGGCTTGGTCTGATCTCAGAGCCGATCGACATCATCTTCACCGAGACGGCGGTGCTGATCGGCATGGCTTACATCCTTCTGCCGTTCATGTTCCTGCCGCTCTATGCCAGCATCGAAAAACTGGACCGCTCGCTGGTCGAAGCCTCGTCCGACCTCGGCGCCAGCCCGCTCCAGACTTTTTTCCGCGTGACCCTGCCGCTGACCCTGCCGGGGATTGCGGCGGGCTCCGTGCTGGTCTTCATCCCCAGCCTCGGAAACTTCATCGTGCCCGACATCCTGGGAGGGGCGAAGGTTCTGATGATCGGCAATCTGGTCGAGCAGCAGTTTCTTTCCGCCCGCAACTGGCCGTTCGGCTCGGCGCTGTCGGTGATGATCATGGCAGTGATGTTCGTGCTGATCGTGCTTTATCTGAGATCGATGGGCCGCCAGGAGGCGAGACAATGAAACGGGGCTGGGTGAAGCGGCTCCTCAGCCTGCACGGCGTATTGTTCCTGGTGTTCGTCTATGCACCGATCGTCATGGTCGTGGTGCTGTCGTTCAATTCCAACCCGATCAACATGATGATCTGGTCCGGCTTCACCTTCGACTGGTACTGGTCGATCCTCGGTTATCCAACGCAATTGAACGAGCAGACGCTCTATGTGGAGTCGACCGACCAGTTGCTGGGCGCGGTGAAGAACAGTCTGATCGTTGCGGTCAGCACGACCACGATTTCGACCATTCTTGGGACCATGACCGCGCTGGCGCTCTACCGTTACCGGTTCCGGGCGCAGCGCTTCTACCAGGGTCTCCTCTACATGCCGATGGTGATGCCGGACATCGTTCTCGGCATTGCGCTCCTGGTGTTCTTCGTCGGCTTCGGCGTGGCGCTGGGCGTGATGTCGATCATCATCGGGCACTGCACGTTCCTGATCTCCTATGTCTTCGTGGTTGTGAGCGCGCGGCTCGCCGGCATGGACGATACGCTCGAACAGGCGTCGGCCGACCTCGGCGCCAATGAGTGGGTGACCTTTCGCCGGATCACGCTGCCGCAGATCCTGCCCGGTGTGATCGGCGGCGCGCTGCTGGCCTTCATCATCTCGATGGACGATCTGGTGATCACCTATTTCATTGCCGGCGTTGATTCGACGACATTGCCGGTCTTCATCTACGGAATGCTGCGGCGCGGCGTTAAGCCCGAGATCAATGCCATCGCGACGCTCATGCTGACCCTGTCGTTCATCATCGCCACGCTCGGGCTCTACTTGCGCCGACGCCATTAAGGGAAGCTGTTTCATGACAAAACCGAGAGCGCGCGATCTGGGTCTGGACTTCTCCGGCGAGACCGGCGCGCTGAACGCCATCACCGATGTGCCCGGCGTACTGGTGGGCACGTGCACCCGCATCGAGGGGGATGGGCCGGTGGTCCCCGGCAAGGGGCCGGTGCGCACCGGCGTCACCGCCATTCTGCCGCGCGGACGGAACCCCGAGCCGCAGCCGGTCTGGGCCGGTATCCATGCGCTCAACGGCAATGGCGAGATGACCGGCTCGCACTGGGTGCACGATGGCGGTTACTTCATCGGCCCGATTTGCATCACCAACACGCACAATGTGGGCATCGTGCATCATGCCGCCACCAGGTGGATCATCGAGACCTATGGCGAACTGTGGGGCGAAGAACATCTGTGGGCGATGCCCATCGTGGCGGAGACCTATGACGGCCTCCTCAATGATATCAACGGCCAGCACGTGCGCGAGGCAGACGCGCTTGCAGCGCTTGGCGCTGCGAAGGCCGGACCGGTCGCCGAAGGCAACACCGGCGGCGGCACCGGCATGGTCTGCTATGAGTTCAAAGGCGGTACCGGTTCTTCTTCGCGGACGTTCGAGGTTGATGGCGAGCGTTTCACCATGGGGGCCATCGTGCAGGCCAATCACGGCACCCGGCCGTGGTTCTCGCCGCTTGGCGTGCCGGTCGGCCGGCATATGACCGAGGACCGGCTCCTGACTGCCGAGCAGGGCTCGATCATCGTGATCCTGGGCACCGATGCGCCGATCCTGCCGCATCAGCTCAACCGGGTGGCGCGCCGTGCCGCCATCGGCGTCGGCCGCGGCGGCTCGCCCGGCGGCAACAATTCCGGCGACATCTTCCTCGCCTTCTCGACCGCCAACCCGGTGCCGATGATGCAGGTCGGTGTGACACGCCTCAAGTTCGACGCCCTCAACGACGAGGTCTTCGACGACATCTATCTGGCAGCCGTGGAGGCGGTCGAGGAGGCGGTTCTCAATGCCATGGTGGCGGCGCAGGACATGACCACGGTGCGTCCGGACGGGCTGGTCTGCCGGGCGATCGATCATGACCGGCTGGTGGAGATCATGACGCGCTACGGGCGGTGTGGGTGACGGATTGAGTTTCACTGTGGAAGGCCGGGGCCCTGATGCACCGGCCCTAAGAGGCTCGGCACCTCTGTCGCAGTTGCCGGAGCGCCTTAGCGTATGCCGTTCAAAAGCGGGCTGCCGGTCGGGGTGAATTAATTAAATCATTGTCAACCGGTCAAGAAACATATTGGGCGTATGTGCCACTCACCATGCCCGGAGGAAAATCACACATGGAGTCCGACACACAATCCAGGAATCGTGCGCTCAAGCAAATGGAGCACGTCGTCCGAGAGGTAAATCGGGAGGTTCTGAACTCGATGATCCCTCCACTGGAAACCGATCACATGCTGCCGGTCATGGCTGTGGTGGCGAAGGCGCGCGGCCTCTATCTCAAGGAGTTGTTCAAGACGGCTCAGTCCTGCGATGGGGGTGTTCCCTCGGACGGGCAACTTCAAAAACTCAAACATTCCCGCGAGGCATTCGAGGAATTGTTGGCCGGTGCGCATGCGCTGGAGGTTGTTGTCGAACGTGGCTACGTAGACGTCGCGTTCTGACCACGCTGGGGAGTACCGCAGACAAGATGGCGTGTGATGCAAATCCTTAATCCGTGTGAAGTACACTGTTGCCGTCACTGTTGCTGAACAACTTTTTCACGGGCGTGGAACGTCGCGATGTGCCGCTGGATTGCCTATAAGGGCGAGGCAACTTACCTCGAGGAACTGGTCTTCAAGCCGGCCAACTCACTGGTTGCCCAAAGCCTGCAGTGTCAGATGGGCGCGGCGCGCACCAACGGCGACGGCTTCGGCATCGGCTGGTACGGTTCTCGCGCCGAACCGGGGGTGTTTCGCGAAGTTCTGCCCGCATGGAACGACATAAACCTGCAGGCGCTCACCAAACAGATCCGATCTGAACTGTTCTTTGCGCACGTGCGTGCGTCAACCGGCACGGAAACGTCCCGATTGAATTGCCATCCGTTTTCATATGATCGATGGCTGTTCATGCACAACGGCCAGATCGGACAGTATGAAAAGTGCCGCCGCCGTCTCGAAGCCCTTCTTGCCGACGAGTATTACGAGAACCGGGTGGGGTCGACGGACAGCGAACTGTTCTTTCTGCTGATGTTGCAGAACGGTCTGGATCATGACCCGGCGGAAGCGGTCCGCACGACCATCCGGCAGATCAACGGCGTTGCCGCGTCCTGTGGATGCCACGAGCCGTTCAAGTTGACAATCTGCGTTTCGGATGGCCGCCGTCTTTTTGCCTGCCGATACGCCTCGGAAGGAACAGCGCCATCGCTCTACTGGCAATTGCAGGGATACAATGTCCTGATTGCGTCGGAGCCTTTCGACAGCGCCACGGAAAGATGCAACTCGGTCTCGGGTAAATGCCTCTACGCGGTGGTTGTAGAGATAGGGGTCGAAGCGTTGTTCGACGGCACAGCCGGTTCTGCGAAACAATGCCGTCTGATACGGGCCAAATCGGCCGGCACGCAAGTTCAGAGCGCCTGAACGTCCGCCCGGGCAACCGGCTAGATGTGTTTCATCTTCAAATTGAACCGTTTGATGGCGC
>JAJFHL010000164.1 GCA_021775615.1 Hyphomicrobiales bacterium | reverse complement strand
CCGCGCCTTCGATCGGCAGCGGCGCGATCTCGGCATCGACCCGCGGCTCGTAGAAGAACGGAATGGAATAGCGCTCGCGGTCCAAACCCAGCACGCGGTGCTCGGTCGCCTTGATGCGGGCGCCGGTCCAACGCTCGAGGACCTGGCCGAAATTCACCGCCAGCGCGCCCTCGCACGGCGGTACGTCGATCCATTCGCCGTCATGGCTTCGCGCCTGCAGCCCGGGCACCCCATCCTGCGCAAGAAGCGTCATGAAACCGGTATCCTTATGCGGCCGGCCAACCACGGCGCGGCGCTCACCGCCATGCCCCACCCAGATCTCGTCTCCATCGGCGCCGTTGAACGAGGCGCGGTCGCGCACCGGGTAATGGATCAGGCGCAGGGTGGAGATGCCGCCCAGAAAAGCCGCGTCGAAGGTGGTCTCCTCCATGTTCAGCCCACGGGCCACGGACCGCATCAGCGCCCTGGCGACCTCTTCCATGGCGCCATGATAGGCGGCCGCGGCGGCGCGCCAGCCCGGCAGCTCATCTTCGCCCGGCAACGGTGTCGCCTCGCAGAGCGGATCGTCCGCATCGCCGCCAAGGATCTCGCGGGCGATGTCCGGTCCCATGTCGATGCCCTGTTTATAGGTGGCATGGCCGTTCTGCACCGGGAACCAGCCGCGGTAGACATTTGCGTTCGCGCCATCGAACTTCTGACGCCACAGCCTGCGGAGACTGGTGTCCGGCAGGCTGAATATACGGAGCAGACGGGAACGCTCTTCGGCCGACAGATCGGCGCCGGTTGGCAGCCCCGTGATCACCATGAACCCGATATCGGACGCGGCCTGAATGATGGCCTCGTCCACCGCCTCGCGTGGCGCGTCGCCGGTCCCGACGAGAGGTCCGATGTCGATTGTTGGGACCATAGCGCAATCCTGTCCGCCTCACGTGTCCGAGGCCTGCGATACTGCCGGGCATCGTGACGAATTGGAAGCCCCGGACATATGCCGGCAACCTCCATATGATCAAAATAATTTCTGCCAATGATGACGACAAGTTCACCGGATGTTCGAGCAATTCCGCCGCGCGGCGGCTGTGTCGCCTCACATAGCCTGCTTCAGGCATATTCGACGGGTCGCGATGGCTGCAGACGCGATGGCGAACGACCAACTTGCGGTGGTTTCAAAACTTGCGTTACGCCCGGGAATGGGGGCAGACTGCGGCCATAAATCTTTACGAACACGAATAAACGGGTGAGGGAACTTTTCATGACAAGTCGCAGAGTATTCCTGTCAATTGCCGCCGCAACAGCCATGGGCGCGCTCACGGTGACCGCTTCGGCGGGAGAGAAATGGGACATGGCGCTCGCCTATTCGGCGACCAACTACCATTCGGAAAATGCCGCCGCCTTCGCCAAGGCGGTGACGGACCGGACCAATGGCGATCTTGAGATCGTCACGCATCCGAGCGGTTCGCTGTTCAAGGGCGGCGAGATCTTCGGCGCGGTTCGCCGTGGCCTCACGCCCATCGGCGAACGCCTCATCTCGGCCCTCGGCAATGAAGACGCCATGTTCGAAATCGATGCCCTGCCCTTCCTGGCCACCAGCTTCGAGGACGCCATGAAGCTCTACAAGGCCTCCAAGCCGGAGATGGAAAAGATCCTCGACGGCAAGGGCCTGAAGCTGCTTTATGCGGTGCCGTGGCCGCCCCAGGGGCTGTATTCGGTCAAGCCGGTCGCCAGCGCGGCAGACATGAAGGACGTCAAGTTCCGCGCCTATAACGCGGCAACCTCCCGGCTGGCGGAACTGATGGGCGCGGTGCCGACCAAAATCGAAGCCGCCGAACTCAGCCAGGCCTTCGCCACCGGTGTGGCGGAAAGCATGATCTCGTCGGGCTCCACCGGATATGACCGCAAGATCTGGGAACACGTGAAATACTGGTACGATGTTCAGGCCTGGCTGCCGAAGAACATGGTGATCGTCAACAAGAAGGCCTGGGACGGCCTTTCCGACGCCACCAAGAACATCCTCCTGGAAGAAGCCGCAACGGCCGAGAAGAACGGCTGGGCCAAGGCCGAAGAGCTCTCCAACTGGTACAAGGAACAGCTCGCCGCCAACGGCATGGTGATCGAAGGCCCGAGCGACGGTCTCAGGGACGACTTTGTCGCCATCGGCAAGACCATGAGCACGGAGTGGCTGGAACGTGCCGGAGCATCCGGCAAGGGCGTCGTTGACGCCTATAGCGGCATGTGACGGGAGCAACTGACACGCACGATACAGAAGCCGGCATCCACGGATGCCGGCTTTTCTTGTTTGGGGACACCGGGGAACTCACCGAAGGGGAAACATCATGGCCTTAATACGCGGCGTCGACCGCGCGCTCGACCGATTGTACGAGATCTGCGGCTATATTGCCGCGGCGCTGCTGATGCTTCTGACCGGGCTTGTGCTGACCAGCATTATTTCGCGCCTGCTCAGCGTCTTCATCGCCGGCGTGACCGAGTTCGCCGGCTATTCCATGGCGGCCTGCGTATTCTTTGCCATGGCCTACACGTTCCGTTCTGGCGGTCATATCCGGGTGACGCTGTTCACCAGCCGGATGACCGGACGGGTGCGGCGTTTCAATGAAGTCTGGTGCCTTGGCGCCATGGCGGTTGTGATCTCCTATCTCGCCTATCACCTGTGCGATCTGGCCTACGTGTCCTGGGACTTTGGGGAGATCTCCGAGGGCGGCGATGCGATCCCGCTGTGGATCGCGCAGACCCCGGTGGCGTTCGGGTCGCTGGTGTTCGCGATCTGCACCGTGCACACCTTTGTGAAATCCATCGTTGCGCCAGAGACCCTGTCGCAGATCGATCAGGCGGGCGGAGGCGAGGTATGAGCGAAATTCTCGCCACCGCCGTCTTCCTCGGCGCACTGTTTTTCATGCTGGGCTCGGGCGTCTGGGTCGGCGCCAGCCTGCTGGCCTGCGCGGTCATCGGCATGGAACTGTTCACTTCGCGCCCGATCGGCGCCTCGATGGCGACCACGATCTGGGGCTCGCAGTCATCGTGGACGCTGACCGCACTGCCGATGTTCATCTGGATGGGAGAGATCCTCTTCCGCACACGGCTGTCGGAAATCCTCTTCAAG
>JAJFHL010000163.1 GCA_021775615.1 Hyphomicrobiales bacterium | reverse complement strand
GTCTCCGGCGAGAAGGACGTGGCGCCGGGCATCCGTTCGCTGCCGGCCTTTGGCCACACGCCGGGCCACACCGCCTTTCATATCAGTTCCGGCGACAAGCAGTTGATCGTTGCCGGCGATATCGCCAACGTGCCGGCACTGTTCGTCGCACACCCGACATGGCAGGCGGTGTTCGACTCCGATCCGGAGACGGCGACCAAGAACCGCATCGCCCTGTTCGACCGGGCCATTGCGGACGGTGCCGTGATTGCCGGCTATCATTTCGGCTTCCCCAATGCGGGCACCGTTACAAAGGATGGCAACGGCTACGTCTTTGCGCCGTTCGGCGCCTGACGCCGGACATTGTCCTGAGCTACGGAGAGGGTCGGTGTACCGCCGGCCCTTTTTGCTTGCGCAGGGCCTATGCCTTGCGCAGGGCCTATGCCTTGCGCAGCGGTGCGCCGGTATTGCGCGCATCATCGAAGGTGCGGCCGTAATCGTGCGCCAACAACATCATAGCACGTTCGGCAACGGCGGAAATGGTGAGGCCGGGGTTCACCCCAAGCGAACCGGGCAGGGCGGCGCCGTCGCAGACATACAGGCCTTCGTGAACCCCGCCGTTCGCTGAAAAGACGCGGCATCCGTGGTCGATCACGCCGGAACCCGCATCATCGCCCATGCCGCAGCCGCCGAGAGGGTGGACGGATACGAGATTGCGGCCGAGCGCCGGGCTCCACATGGGATTGTCCACATAGGTGCCGCCGGTGGCCGCCGTCGCGGCGTGCAGGGTGTCCGATATCTTTGCGAAGATCGGCCGCTTGCCGGCATCAGGCCAGCGCAGGCGGAGACGGTCGTCCTCCAGCACCATCTCCCCGTCACTGCCGTCATGGGCCATCACCAGGAACGTCTGGGTGTTGTGGACGGCGCCGGTATAGGCGCCCCTGATCAGGCTCCTCCAGCTGCGTTTGGCCTCCTGAAAATAGTCGCCCATGTCGGTGTCGGTGCCGAACATGGGCCCGATGCTCGCCATGAGCGCCGGGAGCAGGGGCGCCAGAACGCTTGGGATTGCGCCTTCCTGGATCACCATGCCGTCGGTGAGTTCGCCGCCGCCACGCAGATCGATCAGCCCGGCGATGACCGGCCCAACCGGTTCGGCGCCATCTGGCGGCGGATGCCCGGTGCCGATTCCGTTGACCGGAACGTCGTTGTTGTAGCCGAAGGCGATGACATCGCCGTTGCCGGAGAAACCGTGTCCGATCTGGCTGGAGAGCGAAAGGCCCGCCGCCCGCGACCGCAGCAGGAGTTCTGTCGATCCCAGGGTTCCCGCGCCGAGTACGACAATCTCTGCGGTGAGCGTTTGGGTTTCAGGGCCTGCCGCGCCGGTCTCGCAGTCGAGGGTTTCGAAGACCACGCGCCACCTGCCGTCGTGGTGCTCAAGGTGCCGCACCGCACACAGTTCGAACAGATGCGCACCGTGGTTCGCGGCGTCCGGCAGGTAGTTCATGGCCACGGTGTTCTTGGCGCCGACATTGCAGCCTGAACAGCAGTCGCCGCACAACGTGCAGTCCGCCTGGACGACCCCGGCGTGGTTGCCCTGCGGATCGGCGTCGAATGTGACATTGATGGGCGGGCGCGAAACGGTGCCGCCGACGGCGTTGGCGTGGTGTTCGAACGCGTCCAGCTTTTTCAGCGCGGGTGCCGCATCCGGATAGGAAGTCGGTTGCAGCATGCGTGCGGCGCGCCGGTAGGCTTCTTCGAGTGTCGTCCCTACGTCGCCGCGAAAGCCCTCCGGCCATTCGCCGTCCTCGAACACGCGGCGGTCGGGCCTGAGCATGACATTGCCGTTGATCAGCGACGTGCCGCCCAATCCGCAACCGACCATGACCGAGATGTCCGGGTTCACGCGCATGTCGAACAGCCCGAGCCGGGAGCCGATGCGGCGCCAGGGCAGATCCGCCTGAAATGCACCAGCCGCATCGCTAAACGACTTGGGGAAAGCACCAGTCGGGATCTCCCGTCCGCGTTCGAGGACACAGGTTGAAAAACCCATGCGGGCCAGCCGCGAGGCGGCAACGCCGGCGCCGTATCCCGAGCCGATCACAACGGCGTCGTAGTGCGGTGCGCGCTGGCTGTGAGGGCGGGCGAGGGTGAACATGAGGGGGTCTTCGGCTTCAGCGGATTTCGATGGGCGGTTCAATGAGGGCCGCGTCGGAGCCGGGTCTGACGCTGCCTCCTGGCATTGCCCGCTGTGCGTTCTCGACCTTGAAGGGGTAGATCGTCAGCGCTCCGTCAGCGGCGATGTGCAGCCTGATGAAGTTTCCGAAATCGGCGATGCGCAGGGATGAGAATGTGTTGGTCCACTGAAGCCCTAGAACGTTCAGCGAGAACAGGAGGAAAAGGCCGAACACGAAGCCTCCGAGCAGGCCGCCGACCAGCATCATCAGGCCCAGGAACAAAAGGAATGCGCCGCCAAGCTGGTCGAACTGCGGATTGATCCAGGACGCCGCCTGCACAGCGATACAGAAGGCGGCAATCAGCGCGGCGATGTGCAGTGCGGTATGGGCGGTGCCGAGCGCGAACCTGGTCAGCCATCGATGGGTGTGGTTGAGATTGATGAGGCTGATATAGACCGCGAACACCACAATGGCGAACTCCGGGCTCTTCGGGATCGTCTCGAAGAAACGCGCCAGGGCGCCTGTCAAACTGTGTTCTCCTGCCATGAACTCAAGGAAGGCCCGGCTGAGCGGCGCTTCGCTCGACAGGCGGCGGGTCTCGAGAAACCAGGCCAGCACCGCGTAGACGGCACCGATCACCGCGGCAAAGTCCCAGTTGATGAACGGAAAGAGCAGGGTCTTGTAAGACAATACATGAGATGTCGTCTTGTCCGGATAGGCTGACGCCAGGTGAAACTCCTCACGCGCGCCGCCCGCCGGGATCAACTCGACCTTCTGCGGCAGCCGGTGGGTTGGATGTTTGAAAGCGCCGCCGCCGCCGGCGGTGATCAGCGCCGGCCCGGTGTCCACCGGCGCATAGCGGCTATAGTGGTGGAGATCGCCGGTCAGGGCGACTCGGACACGGGCGCCGTGCGCGCTCAGCATGTCCGAGATCTCGGTGAAGGTTTCCAGCGCGGCCGGATCGCGCACCTTGGCAAACACCCAGCTCGGCACCGGGCTGCACAGAGTGATGTTGTCACCCGGCTGCATGGCGAAGCGTGCGATGTCGCTGAAATACTCGATCTGCGCGGCGTTGAGGTCGGCGGCGAGCTGGATGTCGACGGCGCACAGCCACCAGTTCTCAGGCAGTTTCAAGGCGAAGTAGCTGCGGGTCTGGCGGGTGTGCCAATGACCGATCCGGCTGCCTGGATGCTCCCGATCGTTCCGCCTTGCAGTGCAGAACGTGCCGGTGAACGCCTTCAGGCCGTCGTACCAGTCGTGGTTTCCGGGCAACGCAAAAAGATCGGCGGTGAATGCCTCGCCGTTCTTGCAGGCCGATGCATAAGGATCGATCAGCCGGTCCGCGTAGGCCTGGGGCGAGGGGCCCGGATAGATCTCGTCTCCGCCCATGACCAGCAACTGGCCGCGTTCGGTGCGGGTGCCGCCGGCGTCGATTTCCGGCCGTGCCAGCTGGCGGGCGACGGTGTGGCTCGAGTGCCAGCCGTCTCCGATGTCGGATACGTAGTCAAACCAGAAACCGTCAGCGGACGCGTGACCCGAGTAGTCGAAAGCGCCGTGGAGCGGATCATCGCCGATCGGGTCGAGTGCGGCTTGAACCTCGCGGTAGTCGGCAATCTGGCCGACCACCGTCGCGATGGCAACGCGCACGCCGGTCTGTATGAGCAGCCGCGGATCGTACCAGCGCACCATTTCCGGTTTTGCCGCCGGGTTGCCGTCTGGTGTGTCCTGCAATTGCCCGCCCATCCTTGCTCTCGCTGCCACGGTTCATTGAAGCAGCGGCTCTTCGCCAAAGCGACACACGTTCGTGTCATTCACGTCTGAGGCCATCATGCCTTTGACGACCACAAACCCAAGTGGTTTTGACACTGAAACACGCACATGTTGTGTGAAATTTCGTGGCGCGCCGGCAATTCTGGCAATAGTTATGCGGGCGGGCCGCAGTTCGAAACCCGATTTCCCCGGCATCCATTATATTTATCAGTACCGACTCACTGCATGATCCAGCCCATGAGGAAATCACAAATGCTGATGACCGCGGAAAAACGTGCCGCCTCTCAATCGCGGCGGACACCGCCTGACACCGCAAGGGGGAGCGGCATGACCCTGTTCTCAAATCCAGACTTTGACGGCCATGAAGCGGTGCACGCGTTCTTCGACGAGGCGACCGGTCTCAAGGGGATCATCGCGGTGCATTCGCGGGCGTTGGGTCCGGGCTTTGGCGGGTGCCGGATGTGGCCCTATGAAAGCGAAGCCGAGGCCATCAGCGATGTGCTGCGGCTGTCGCGCGGAATGAGCTACAAGAATGCGCTCGCCGGTCTCAGCTATGGCGGCGGCAAGGCGGTGATCATCGGCAACAGCAAGACGGACAAGTCGCCGGAGCTCTTTGAAGCCTATGGACGAGCCGTGGATGCCCTTGGCGGGCGTTACATCACGGCGGAGGATGTCGGCATCAAGGTGGCGGACATGAAAGCGGCCGCGCGGCGGACCGCCTATGTCAGCGGCATTGGCCGGGAAGGGTCGCAGGTGGGCGGCGATCCTTCTCCGAACACCGCATATGGCGTCTATCTCGGATTGAAGGCCGCCGTTCGGCACAAGCTTGGCCGGG
This sequence comes from Hyphomicrobiales bacterium, assembly GCA_021775615.1. GTDB lineage: Bacteria > Pseudomonadota > Alphaproteobacteria > Rhizobiales > JAJFHB01 > JAJFHM01. Next base: position 22,483 of record JAJFHL010000163.1, on the reverse strand, counting down.
AAGATCTGACCGGGCTGCGGGTGGCCGTGCAGGGGGTCGGCAATGTCGGCTTCCATCTGTGCAGGCACCTTCACGGGAGTGGCGCGGAGATCGTGGTCGCAGATGTTTACAAGCCGAATGTCGACCGGGCCCGCGAGGCGTTCGGCGCCGAGGTGGCCGATCCCGCCGCAATTCTTTTCGAGGACGTCGATGTCCTTGCGCCCTGCGCGCTTGGCGGCGTCATCAATGCGGAGACGATTGCGGACTTGCGGGCCCAGGTGATCGCGGGCGCCGCAAACAACCAGCTTGGTGTTGAGGCGGACGGGATCACGCTGCGCCGCCGCGGCATCCTCTATGCGCCTGATTATGTGGTGAACTCGGCCGGGATCATTACAGTGGCGGCGGAGTATGATGGCGACGTTACTCTGGACGAAGTCACCGCCAGGATCGGCCGCATCCACGAACGCTCCCTTGCCATTTTCGAGCGCGCGGACCGCGAAGACCGGCCGACAAGCGAGATCGCCGACCAGATGGCGCGGGAGATCATTGCCGAGGCGGCATAGACGGAGCCTCCGAGGGCTGGAGCGTGCAGCTGGATTGTCGCTGCACGCCATAGGGGCTAGTCTGCGCGACCGCACCCGGTTGTCCGGCAAAGAACATGGGGAACAATCATGCAGTCACCGTTTCTGGCGGAAGAGCATTCGCTCCTGCGGGATCAAATCGGCCGCTTCATCCGCGAAGAGGTCGAACCCAATGGGGAGCAATGGGAACGCGACGGGCACGTGCCGCGCGACGTTCTGCGCAAGATGGGAGAACTGGGCCTGTTCGGCCTCAGATACCCTGTGGAATACGGCGGCTCGGAGATGGACTATCTGGGCACTGCGGTTCTCGCCGAAGAGCTTGGCCGTTCGTCGTTCGGAGGGTTTGCCATCACCGTGCTCGTGCACACCGACATGGCATCGCCGCATCTCGCCAATGCCGGCAACGACGAGCAGCGGCAACGGTTCATGCCGGGCATCATATCCGGCGAACTGATCAGCGCCGTTGGCATCACCGAGCCGAATGCAGGCTCCGACGTGGCGGGGATCAGGAGCCGGGCCCACAAGGACGGCTCGGAGTGGGTGCTGAACGGCCAGAAGATCTACATCACCAACGGCGTGCTGGCCGATGTCTATTTCATCGCCGCCAAGACAGACGGCTCGGCGAAGGGCTCGCGCGGCATTTCCATTTTCATCGTGGAGAAAGGGACGCCCGGATTCACGGTGGCCCAGGAACTCGACAAAATGGGCTGGCGCTCGTCGGACACGGCGGAACTCCTGTTCGAGGACTGCCGGATTCCTGAAGAGAACCTGCTTGGCGAAGAAAACCGCGGCTTCTATGCGGTGATGCAGAACTTCCAGAATGAGCGGCTGGCGCTCGGTGCGCAGGCCGTTGGCGAATGCCAGAAGGCGATCGAGCTCACGGTGCAATATGCGCTCGACCGGCCGGCCTTCGGCAAATCGTTGTGGCAGCAGCCGGTGATCCGCAACAAGCTTGCGATGCTCGCCGCCAAGGTGGCCTCCGCGCGCGCCTTTGTCTTCGAGACCGCATGGCGGGCGTCAAAGGGTGACGATGTGGTGCGTGAAGTGTCGATGCTGAAGGCGCTGTGCGGCGAACTGGTCAACGAGGTGACCTATGCCTGCCAGCAGTATCACGGCGGCTTCGGCTACATGCGCGGCACCGCCATTGCGCGCTTGGTGCGCGCCGCGGGGGTCCTGGGGGTTGGCGGTGGCGCGACGGAGGTGATGCTCGAAGAAGTCGCCAAGCGCATGGACGGTGTGTTCGGGTGATGCGCAGGCCAGCGCCCAACCATCATGCCGTGACTTCAATTGTCGTAAATTTTCTTCAACTCGGCTGCCGCCTGGCGCTCCGGCAAAAACTTTGTGCCGGCAATCCAGATCTCGCGAATCCGTCCGGTGCGGCCGCGCACCAGCTTGACCCCTTCGCCCTGGCTGCTAAAGCCGCTTGCAAGATCGATCCAGCCGAGATCCTCTCCGGCAACCTTGATCTCGCTTGCACTTGAAAACGGATTGACGGCAGCCGGATTTGCGATGGCGACATGGTCGCTCATCGGAACCAGATCCACCGCGCCCCACAGGCCCCACCAGCGGCCGGTCCAGCGACGTGTGCTGTCGGAGGGTGCGCCGCTCTTGGAAAAATTGCGCAATATGTGGATGGCGCCGTCGGACCAGGCGGACGCGGCGCCGTCAACGGCATTGGTCAGTACCGATACCGCAAGGTCGCGTTTCGGCAATACGATGGTGCGGCTGGCGCAGCCCTGGAAGCCGCCGCTGTGGCCGAACCACTCCCATTCGCCGGTGCTGCCGATCATCACACCCATCCCGTAGTGGCTTTCGACCGCCGAATGGGCGTCATGCCACTGGCGGCGTATCATCTCGCGGCGGCTTGCCTTTGAGAGGATGCTCGTCTTCGCATCCGGATCGAGGCTGGCGAAGAAGCGTGCGAGATCGCCTGCGGTGGAGATGACGCCCGCCGCCGGCGCCAGGGCTTCCGTCGTGTTGCCGGCGGGAACCACCAGCCGGCGACCGAGCAGAACCCTGCCGCTATGTCCCTTGGCGAACGGCTTGCGGGCCGCCGGCGGGCCGTCCGCCTGGGTGTTTTTGAGTTTGGACGCGGCAATGATCTCACGGCCGATCCAGACATCGAACGGCTCACCCGTGATCGCCTCGATCACCAGTCCCACCAGGCCGTAACCGAAATTGGAATACTTGAACTGCATGCTGGCTTCGACGACCGGGGGCTCGGCCAGGGCGCGGCGCAGATCGTCCCGGCTCAGGAAAGGCTTTCTGTCCTGCCAGTGTCCGGTGTCGGTACCGTCGCGCACGAGGCCGGCGCCATGCGACAGGAGCTGCCCGATCGTGGCACGCGCGATGTCGCCATAAAGGCCCTCTACATAGTTTCCCGTCGGGTCGTCGAGACGCACCTGATTGCTTTCGCGGAGCTTCAGGATGCCCGCTGCGGTGAAGCTCTTGGAGTGCGAGGCGGCGCGGAAGCGATGCCGGGGCGTGAGCTTCTTCTGTCTGGACGCATCGGCAAAACCATAGGCGCGCTCCAGAACGATCTCTCCCTTGTGCACGACGGCGATGGCGCAGCCGGGCTGGCGCGACTGCCGCATCTGGTAGTCGAGCCAGGACGTTGTGTAGTCCAGCGCCGGTTTCAGCCAGTCGGTCACGATGGCCGCCCTCGCGTCTGCGGTCTCGCCATGGCCTAGTTCTCCTCGGGTGGGGCAGATTGCGAATTGGTTTCCGGTTCGGTGTCGGTTTGTGAGGCTTCCGGTTCGGCGTCCTCTTCCTCCTCCTCTATGGAGAAGCAGGCATAATAGGCATTTTCGTCATCTCCCGCAGCCGCGGCGCACTCTGAAAAGTACTGCAGCTCATAATGCGTGTCGTAGTGCACATAGGGTGTAATCAGTATGCGGGTCTGGCCGCCTTCGGCGTTGCCGAAACGGTCGATCTTGCCCTTGATCGACGGAAATGCCGCCTCGAGAGCGTCCTTCAGCTCATCGCCTTTGATGAAGTTGTCCGGCAGTTGATCGAACGGACCGTCGAAGTAATTGTTGACCAGCGAGTTGCCGTTGAACACGCCGATCAGAATCTTCCTGTTGCGCAGCCGGTCGGAAAAATAGGCAAATCCCGTGCGGTGGCCGATCCAGATGCGGTCCGATACGCCGCTCGGCATGAGCACTTCGGTCACCAAGCCGGTCTCGTTCAGGATGTAGTGAAAGATGTTCAGGGTCGTATTGAACATCAGAAACATCTCGATGCCGGATTCATCGAAGATAGGGCCGAGATAGCGCTCGTGCGGGCTCAATATGCCCGATGACGGACGCACATGCGACAGGTCGTTGAGATTGAAGGTGACCGATTTACCATCATGGGTGACCTTGTAGGTCAGCCCATCCAGCGGTTCGACCATGACACCGTCTTCCGCCGTCAGTGCCTTGTAACTGCTGGTCAGTTCCTGGTTCCACTGGGCATAGGCGGTGAAGTAGGCGAAGTGGAGGACACCATTGTCCCGGTCGCTGGCATCGAGCCGGAAATTGCCGGCGAACTCGATACCGTCATTGAAGAACGTGAAGTAATAGTAGTTCTCCGTCGGATAGACCTTCACGCTGTCCGGCAAGGCGGCAAACAGGGATCTGAACACGGCCATCAGGTCCGTGACGTCAAGCGGATGCGATTGCTTTAGCGCATCGATGTAGTGCTCGTTCGTTCGAATGTCCTGCGCGGCGGCCGACCCGTGCGGCAACGGCGCCAGAAGGAGCGATGCGGCAACCGCGAGCCATGTCAGGCATGACCGCCATTGGGGGAGCCCGCCGCCTCGCGTTGATCCACATTTCATGAAATCAATTCCTCACCAGCAAGCTTGTCGGCGCACCGATGCCATTGTTTGACACTCTGCGCGCCTGCCTGGTTGCCGCAGGGGCGACCCTGCCGTCAAGAGCACCCGGCAGTGCCTGATCCCCTTTACCTGTTGTATCGGGGCTGTTGATTGCGTTTGTTTTTTCGGCACCTTCCGTTTACGAGGAATGGTTTCGCTTTTGGACAGGCGCAAACGTTGTTCTTGAGCACCTGACCGCCGGTGCACGCGGGCGCGGGCGCCTTTGGAAGTGACTTCGGCTTGAAGTGCGAATGCGGCTTCACATGGAGCGCTGATTTCGCCTTCTTGTGCGACCCCGGCTTGTTGTGGGACCACGGTTTTACGTGCTGGTTCTGCGGTTGTTGCGGTTGCTTGACCACCGACTTGGGCTTGAAGTGGGAGTGCGGCTTCACATGGAGGGCGGATTTGGCCTTCTTGTGCGAGCCCGGCTTATGGTGCGACCAGGGCTTCACGTGCTTGCCCTGGGGCTGCTTGACCACCGACTTCGGGTTGAAGTGGGAGTGCGGCTTCACATGCAGGGCTGATTTCGCCTTCTTGTGCGAGCCCGGCTTGTGATGCGACCAGGGCTTCACGTGCTTGCCCTGCGGCTGCTTGATCACCGACTTGGGCTTGAAGTGCGAGTGGGGCTTCACATGGAGAAGCGATTTCGCCTTCTTGTGCGAGCCCGGCTTATGGTGCGACCAGGGTTTCACATGCTTCCCGCCGGACTTGGGTTTGTAATGCGAGAATGGCTTCACATGGAGCAGCGATTTCGCCTTTTTGTGCGAGCCCGGTTTATGGTGCGACCACGGCTTCACGTGCTGCACCGATTTCGGCTTGAAGTGCGAATGCGGCTTCACATGGAGCAGTGATTTCGCCTTCTTGTGTGAGCCCGGCTTATGGTGCGACCACGGCTTCACGTGCACGATCGACTTCGGCTTGAAGTGCGAATAGGGCTTCACGTGCAAGAGCGACTTGGCCTTCTTGTGTGAGCCTGGCTTATGGTGCGACCACGGCTTCACGTGCACGATCGACTTCGGCTTGAAGTGTGAATAGGGCTTCACGTGCAAGAGGGACTTGGCTTTCTTGTGCGAGCCCGGCTTGTGATGCGACCACGGTTTCACATGCGCTGTCGACTGCGCCTTGGAGTGCGATTTCGCCTTGGTATGGATCGGCAGCGACTTCACCTTGTCGTGCACATTCGACTGGTACTTGTTGTGGAAGGCGGAAAGCTGCTTGGCATGCAGCGGCACCGGCGGTTCGGCTTTGCCGGCCCGAAGAACCTCGATATCACCGGTGCGCGAAGCGTCGTCACGCTCGGCTTCTTCTTCAATGATCCGACCGAACCCGTCGATGTTGAAGTCGATATCGATAAAGTAGGAGTTGCTCGGGCCGCTTGCGGGGTAGGGATCTCCCTCGCCGGGATACTCGTCCAGAGCGCCTTCCGGCATGATGGTCGAATCCGCATTGCGCGGAGTTCCCTGAAGGCCGTGGACCTGATCGATATCCTGCCGTGGACCGGCTTCCGGGTCATTGCAGGGTCCCTGGGGAGAGCACAGATAATCGCCCGTGGCCCACATCATGCGGTCCGGCCGGCCAGGGTTGATGATGCCTTTCGCCGTATAGCCATAGCCGAAATCGACACCGCCGGCAGCGTTTGCACGCAGATAGGGGGCACCGTCGTTGACCCGGTCGTAGAAGCCGACATCGAAGCGGGCGATGGGTTCCCAGTTGCCGGTCTGGCGCAGTTTGTACTGCAGCACCCGTGACACGTGCGGTGCCGCAAAGGACTGGTCTTCACCGAGACCCAGATTCCGCAGTCCGCCGCGCTCGGCGATCAGCATGGTTCCATCTTCGGAGAAGGCTATGTCGGAAACCGCCGTGCCGGTCACCGTGCCGAGATGATCGAAGGTCGGCAGGACGAACTCGCGCCGTACATCCTGAATGTTGAAGCTGCCATCGTCATTGATGCCAATCGACCAGACCGAATTCTGCTGGTCTTCAGGGGTGTCGACCCAGTCTTCCGCGTCAAACGGATCGGCCGACCAGACGGCGTAGTAAAGCCGGACGTCGCCTTCGTGTGCCGCGAAGACGCCGAGACCCCAGACGCGGCGGCGGTAGTCGGCAATGTTCCAGCACTGCGGGGTTTGCGAGAAGTCTTCCGGACAGTCTTCAAGTGCTGCAGCGCTTGCCGGATCGAACTCGATAACGGGCAACGCGCCGAAGTCACCGGTCTCGCCATCGATAAAGGCGGAGCGCCCGTCGATACCGTGATCGTACAAGCCCAGATCTTCACCGGTCTCGGTGTCGATGCGGTGGATCATTCCGGTCTCGAGATCGGAGACGAAAATCTGTTCGTGCCATTTGTCGTAGGCAATGTTGCCGAGGCCGGCGCCGCTGTTCGGCCGTCCGTCCAGTGTGATGTCGGCGAAGACTTCCGGCAGGTATCCGTTCTCGCCATTGAGCTTGTAGACGGTGCCGGGACCGCCTTCGGGACCCCACATCCCGGGCATCCACTGGCCGTCCTCGGTGAGGTGAAGGCCGAAGGCGGATGTTGCCGCCACATAGATGTTCGCCGGATCCCAATCGTCGATCGCAATACCGAAGATCTGACCCACCTCGCCAGCCGTGAGCGGTGCGCGCTGGGGTTCGGTCAGCCAGTGTTCTCCCCTCGGCGCATGGTTCGGCGCGCGAATGTCGATGATGCTGCCGACGATGCCATCGGGATCGATGACGGAGATCGGATCGCCGTCATCATCCTCAACCTCAACCTCAATCGTGCCGGAGAACCGGGTGGTGTAGGCCTCGCCCGGCAGCATGGGCTCTGCGCCCTGCGCCAGTGCGGGGTCGGCAATCGCGGAGAGCCCGAGAAACGCGCCGGCGGCGATGCCGGCAAGCCAAGCAGCTGCCGTCATTCTGGAGAAAAAAACTCGCGAGAAAACAGATTTGCCCACAGAGGAAGCCGCGGGAGCAGAGCACGAAACCAGCATTCATCAATCCTTTTTGGTACGGCGATTGACCTTCCGCCCCCCTTGCGCATACCGAATGTTCGTCCGGCTGCAAGGTACCGTTTGATCAGTATAAGGCGAATGCAGACTGCTTCGCAAACCAAAATTAGGTTTCGCCTGACCGCAGGAAATGCATCTAAGCTTCTGAAAATGCGGTAAATTAACGGTAGAATGGACAGTCCATCACTACCATAGAGCGCCCGCGTTCACCTGGATATCCTCCATGGTGAGGGCGCCTGCGGCGTCGGAACAGCAAAACGCGGCAAGAGTGGCGACGTCTTGCGGCTGAACCAGCCGGCCTTGCGGATTGGACGAGGCAATGGCGTCCAGTTCCTGTGCCACGCTGCGTCCGGACCGCGACGCCATTTCGCGGCTGCTGGCATGCAGCATGTCGGTCTCGACCCATGTCGGACTGATGGCAATGCAGGTGATGCCGTGCGGCGCGCCTTCCAGCGCCACCGCCCGCGTCAAACCCACAAGTCCTGCCTTGGAGGCGCAATAGGCTGGGTGGGTGGCTTCGGCGGTCCGTGCCGCGGTCGAGGCAATGTTGACGATACGGCCCCACCCCTTCGCCTTCATGGCCGGCAGGCAGGCCCTGATCATGCGAAACGGGCCGCCGAGGTTGGTGTCGATGGTGGCGTCCCAGTCGTCGTCCGAGTGACCGTCAACGGGGTGGTGGACGGAGATGCCGGCGGCGTTGACCAGGATGTCGGGCAGGCCGAAGGCCTCTTCAACCGATGACATGAAGGCAACGATTGATGTGTTGGAGCGGACATCGAGCGGACGTGCAAGGCTGGCGCCGCCTATGGCCTTGAGGGCCGGGGCGGTAACATCGGCTTCATCGCCGCGCCGCGCGCCGACCGCGACCCGTACGCCCTGCCGGGCAAGTTCCACGGCAATGGCGAGCCCGATCCCCTGCAGTCCGCCGGTGACAATGGCCGTTCTTTGTTCCGACATACCGGTCTCCCAAAGGTGAGTATCTGTAACCTTTGTGATGACCCAAATCGCTGCGGCCGGCAAGCCGGTGCTGCTCCATTTGTGATCCGGCCACCGCTGTTTTGCAAACGGTGGCCGAAGCGTATCGTGCCGCCCTATTCGGCCGCGTGGGCGCTCTTCTGGTCTGCCGGATGGACGCTGCGGAAGCCGATGGCAATGCGGTTCCAGCTGTTTATGGCGCAGATCAGAAGCGTCAGGTTGACAAGCTCCTCCTCCGTGAAATGGTTGAGGGCTTCGTCATAATCGGCGTCCGGCGCATGGGTCTCGGCCACCAGCGTGAGCGCCTCGGTCCAGGCGAGAGCGGCGCGTTCGCGGGGCGAATAGAGCGCAGACTCCCGCCATGCATCCAAAAGATAAAGGCGTGCCTCCGTCTCACCGGCAGCGCGGGCGTCGCTGGTGTGCATGTGCAGGCAATAGGCGCACCCGTTGATCTGGGAGGCCCGTGTCTTCACCAGTTCGAACAGGCTGTGTTCGAGACCGGCGTTCTTGACATAGTCCTCTAGCGACAGCATCGCCTTAAGAGCGTCCGGGGCGGCGGTATAGGGGTCCAGTCGTATCTGCATGATCGTCTCCGATGTTCGAGGGTTGTGAGCATCAGACGAGACAGCCGGGTGGATTGTGACAGGGACGGGGAGAGGGCCGCGGCTATTTGCCTTTGAGCAGTTGCCACCCCTCGTCCGGCTTGAACCGGGGGCCGTGCTTGGCGGCGAGATCCTTCAAGGTATCCACCACATTGTCGATGCCGCGGGCTTTGGCATAGTGCATGGGTCCGCCGCGGAAGGGGGCGAAGCCGGTGCCGAACACCATGCCGCCATCGACCGCGTCTTCGCCGTCGATCAGCCCCTCGCGCAGACAGGCGACGCAGGCGTTGAGCAGGGGCATGACCAGGCGGTCGGCAAGATCGGACGGGATCGGCCCGGTGTGCGGCTGCTTCTGCGGCTTGCCGTTCTTCCAGACGTAGATGCCCTTGCCGGACTTGCGGCCAAGCTCGCCGCTCTCGACTTTTTTGGTGAACCAGTCGGGGATGTCGGGCATCTCGGCGTCGAGATCGCGCTTGAGGACGCCGGCCACATGGAGGCCGACATCGAGGCCGACCTGGTCGGCGAGCTCGATCGGTCCCATAGGCATGCCGAAGGCTTCCGCCGCCGCATCGACCAGTTCCGGCTTCATGCCTTCCTGGACGCAGATGAAAGCTTCCATCAGGTAGGGCGTGAGGGCGCGGTTGACCAGGAAGCCAGGCGCGCTCCTGGCGGGGAGGGGCAGTTTGTCGATGCCGTTGACGAAGGCCAGAGTGCGGTTGCGCACCGAGGGGTCGAGGGCATCGTGGGTGACCACTTCGACCAGCGGCATCTTGGCAACCGGATTGAAGAAGTGAATGCCGACGAAGCGTTCCGGCCGGATCAGCTTTTCGGCCATCTTCTCCAGAAGGATGCTCGACGTGTTGGTGGCGAGAATTGCGCCGTCCTTCATGCGCTGTTCGACGGTCTGGAACACGGCGTGCTTGATGTCTTCGTCTTCGGGCACCGCTTCGATGATCAGATCGGCCCCGGCAACGCCGTCACCGGCGAGATCGGGGATCAGCCGGTCGAGGGCGGCGCGGCGGTCGCCGACATTGTGGATCTTGCGCTTGAAGAGGTCGGCGGCGCGTCCGATGGCCGGAGCGATGTATTTGATCTCACGGTCCTGCAGCGTCACCTTGCAGCCCTGCAGGGCGGACCAGGCAGCGATGTCGCCGCCCATGATGCCGGCGCCGATCACATGGACATGTTCGATGCCGTGTTCGATGCCCTTGCCGTGTTTCTTGAGACCTTCGCGCAGGAAGAAGCAGCGCACCAGCCCCTTTGAGGTGTCGGTTCCCAGGAGATCCACAAAGGAGCGGGTTTCGGCCGAACGAAGGGCCGATGTTGAGTCGCCGTGCCGCTGCCACAGGTCGATCATCGAGAAGGGCGCGGGATAGTGCTCTTCGCGGGCCTGCTCTTCGGTCTTCTTGCGCATCTGGCCGGCGGTGAAGGAGCGGCCCGGCGATGAGCGCAACAGTTTGGCCTTCAGCGTCTTTGACGGGGGGGAAGTCTTGAGTTTGCCCGCAACCGCCTGCGCGACCGCGGCCGCCATGTGGCGCTCCGGCACAACCGCATCGACCAGGCCCTGGCGTTTGGCCTTTCTGGCGTGCGAGGTGCGCCCCGTCAGCATCAAGGTCATGGCCTCGACCGGATCCATGATCGCGAGCGAGCGCCAGGTTCCGGCCAGTCCCGGGTGCAGGCCAAGCATCACTTCGGGGAAACCGAACTTGGCGTCGTCCCGGGCGATCCGGTGCTTGCAGGCAAGAGCCAGTTCGAGGCCGCCGCCGAGGCAGTAGCCGTGCACCAGGGCGATGGTCGGGGCGCCGAAGGCTTCGAGCTTGTCGAGTACGCCGAGCCCCTGGTTGATCTTTTCCGTCGCGACCGCCGGATCGCTCATGTCCTTGAAGTCGCCGATCTCCGCGCCGGCGATAAAACCGGACTTCTTGGCGGAGCGGATGACCAGCCCTTTCGGCTTCATCGCGCTCAGCGCGTCGAGAAGCTTGTCGAGTTCGATCAGCACGCCTTCGCTCAGCGTGTTGGTGCTCTCGTCCTTCTTGTCGAGAATGGCCCAGGCGACACCTGGCTCATCGAGATGAACGCGCCAGTGATAGAGCTCAGGCAGTTCCGGCTGTTCCGCCGCCGGCGTGCCGAAGGTCAGGTCCTCAACGGTCAGGCGGACAAGAGCGTCGGTGTGTTTCTTGGTTGTTTTCCGCATGGGCCTAAACCGTCTCGATCAGCATGGCGCCGCCCATGCCGCCGCCGATACATTCGGTGGCGACACCGAGCTTGGCGCCGAGCCGGCGCATGACGTGGATCAGGTGGATGACGATCCGGTTGCCGCTGGTGCCGACCGGGTGGCCGAGGCTGATGGCGCCGCCGTCGACATTGAGGCGTTCCCGGTCAACGGCGCCGAACGGCTCCTTCAACCCCAGGACCCCGTCACAGAATTCGGGCTCGGTCCAGGCGGCGAGGCACGACAGGACCTGGGCTGCGAACGCTTCGTTGATCTCCCAGGCGCCGATGTCCTCGCGGGTCAGCTTTTGGCGCTTGAGAATGGGCGTCGAGCTGATCACCGGACCAAGGCCCATGACGGAGGGGTCGAGTGCTGCCCATTCACTGTCGACAATCTTTGCGAGCGGCTCCAGATCGTGCTGTTTGACGGCGGCTTCGGAGGCCAGGATCACCCAGGAGGCGCCGTCGGTGATCTGCGAACTGTTGCCCGGCGTGACCTTTCCATAGGGTTTCTCGAAGGCGGGCCTCAGTTTGCCGAGATGCTCGGTCGAGCTGTCGCGGCGCACGCCGTCATCGAAATCGTAGACCTTGCCGTCATCGCCGATCATCGGCACCAGTTCCTCGAGCCAGCCTTCGTCATGCGCCCTGGCGAGACGGTTGTGGCTCTCGACCGCGTAGGCGTCGGCCTGCGCTCGCGAAACGCCGAACTGGTGCGCCAGGATTTCGGCGGTCTGGCCCATGTTGATCTTGACCACCGGATCGGTCAGTCCGCGCAGGAGGGCGATGCTCGGGGTCATGAACTTCGGCCGGAAGCGCGCCATCTGCTTGAGCTTCGCCACCGGGCTCTTGGCGCCGAACAGCCCGCCGAACCAGGCGGTGGCTTCTTCGGAAAACATCAGGGGCGCGTGGCTCAGCGCCTCGGTGCCGCCGGCGAGGATCAGGTCGGCGCCGCCGTCGGCGATGTAGCGGTAGCCGATATCAATCGACTGCATGCCGGAAGCACAGTTGCGCTGCACCGTCCAGCCCGGCACTTCGGGTCCGCAGCCGAGGCGCAACGGTGCGACGCGGCCCGGATTGACCTCGTCGGCGTGGACATTGACGCAGCCCAGTATGACATCGTCGAATTCCGAAGGATCGAACGGCTGGCGCAGAAGAAGCGGCCGGCCGGCCTGAACCGCAAGATCGACCGGAGTGAACGGCCCGGGCCTGCCCATGGCCTTGATGAATGGGGTGCGGGCGCCATCGACGACATAGACCGGGCGGCGGCCGCGTTTCGCGGTCGGTGTTGGACGGGTGGCGATGTCAGTACCTCCTGATCGCCGGCTCAGGCGGATGCCTTCGCGGACGGTTTGGCTGACGGTTTGGCGGGCGTCTTCTTGCGGGCGCGCGGCTTGGTCTTGCCGGTGATCTCTTCGGGCGCGAAATCGTCAACCCTGACAACCTCGCGGATCAGTGCCGTCACTTCGTGCAGGCTTTCCGCCTCGTCCTGGGTGATGACGTGCTCGTTAAGCGCCTTCTCGATGTCGAAGACCCGGGCCTTGCGCATCTTGGCTTTGACCGGTGCGAGTTTGGCGTTGAGCTGGAAGGCGTGTTCCAGGCGTCCAAGCTCGGTGTCCTGACCACCAATGTAGATCCCCTCCGACACCCGTTGGCGGGCTTCGGTCGGCTCTGAAATCAGATCGGAAACAGCCCGGCTCAGCTTGTCCCTGGGGGCACTGTAACGCGAACCATAGGGCCGCGTGACGGCCTTCAACAGCCAGGCGACGGGGCGAATGGGGAAATTGTCGATCACGCCCTTGAGGGCATTCTCGGCGCGGTGCAGGCAGGTCTGCGCCGACCATTCGACGAACGGCAGATCTTCCTTGGGCCGGTTGTCGTCTTCCCACTTCTTGAGGACGGATGAGAGGAGATAGAGTTCGCTCAAGACATCGCCCAGCCGTGCCGACAGCATCTCCATGCGCTTCAGGCTGCCGCCCAGGGTGACCATGGCGGCCTCGCTGGTGAGGGCAAGCGCTGCGCTCACCTGATTGGCGCGGCGGAAATATTTTGCCGTCGGGCCCCTGACAGGCGACTTGGCGAAGAGGGAGAACGTCCAGCTTCGACCGAGCGCACGGGCAAAGGTCTTGGCCTGGAACGCGACATGCTGGAAGAGGGTTTCATCGAACGCGGTCAGGCCTTCCAGCTTGTCCTCGTTCTGGGCGGCCGCCATCTCGTCGAGAATGAACGGATGGCACCTGATCGAGCCCTGACCATAGATCATCAGGTTGCGGGTCATGATATTGGCGCCTTCGACGGCGATGGCGATCGGGATGGCGCGGTAGCCGGAGCCGAGATAGTTGCGCGGTCCGTCGATCACGCCCTTGCCGGAATGGACATCGAGGGCATCGTTGGTCACCGCGCGCATCCGTTCGGTGGCGTGATACTTCATGATCGATGACACCACCGCCGGCTTTTCGCCCTGGTCGATGGCGCGCAGGGTCATGCGGCGCGCCGCATCGATGGTGTAAGTCTCGCCGGCGATGCGGGCGAGGGCCTCCTGGATGCCTTCGAAGTTGGCGATCGAGGTGTTGAACTGTTCGCGCACCCGCGAATAGGCGCCCGACGAGAAGGTCGCGACCTTCATGCCGCTTGTCGACATGGCGGGAAGCATGACGCCGCGGCCGGCCGAGAGCGCCGTGACAAGCATGCGCCAGCCCTGGCCGATGCGTTCCTGGCCGCCGATGATCCAGTCCATCGGAAAGAACACGTCCTTGCCGGAGTTGGGGCCATTGGGGAAGGCCTGGAGGCCTGGATAGTGGCGCCGGCCTATGGAAACACCGGACGTGTCGGTGGGCACCAGGGCGAGCGTGATGCCGAGATCCTCTTCGCCGCCCAGGATGCCGTCAGGGTCGTGCAGCTTGAAGGCGAGGCCGAGAACCGAGCAGACCGGGCCGAGCGAGATGTAGCGCTTCGACCAGTTGACCCGCATGCCGAGCGTTTTCTTGCCTTCATACTGCTCGTAGCAGACGACGCCGCGGTCGGTCATTGCGGTGGCGTCGGAGCCGGCATCGGTGCTGGTCAGGCCGAAAGCGGGAATTTCGCGGCCGTCGGCAAGGCGCGGCAGGTAGTGGTTCTTCTGCTCGTCGGTGCCGAACAGGAGGAGGAGTTCGCCGGGCCCGAGCGAATTCGGCACGATGACGGCAACCGCCGCGGACGGGCTGCGGGTCGACAACCGCATGACGATTTCCGAATTGGCCGACGCCGAGAAACCCTTGCCGCCATATTCCTTTGGAATGATCAGTCCCATGAAGCCGTTGGCCTTCATGTAGTCCCAGATCTCCTGCGGGATGTCGCGCTCCTCGAAGGTGATCTTCCAGTCGTCGAGCATGGCACAGAGTTCGTTGACCGGGCCGTCGATGAAGGCCTGTTCCTCGGCGGTGTAGCTCTGGGTTCCCATGCGCAGGAGCCTGTCCCATTCCGGGTTGCCGGTGAGGAGATCCTTCTCCCACCACACAGTTCCCGCTTCGATGGCCTCGCGTTCGGTGTCGGACATCGGCGGCAGGACCTTACGCACCATGTTGAGAATCGGCTGCGAGATGCGGCGCTGGCGGAAGGTGAGGTCGGGCATGGTCATGGGACTGGTGTTCCCCCGGGGTTTCAGGCTGGCTGTATACGGAACATACGCATTAATATTGGCTTATATAGTGGCACAGGATCGGTTGTGACACCATTGGCCGTTCGTAATGTCGTGATAGCAAGTTGATCTCAGAATTTCGTTACCCCGATCGCTCAATTTGTCGCGGTGTCATGCCGTGGCGCCGAGATTTACCGGTAATCCGGCCAAACCGCGCAGGCCCAGCGTGCCGCGCCACTCGATGTCCTCGGCCGGCAGGGCGGGCATCATGTCGGGGAAGCGCTGGAACAGGCGTTCGAAGGCGATCTGCGCCTCCATTCTGGCGAGTTGCTGGCCCAGGCAGAAATGGATGCCGCTGCCCAGGGCGACATGGTTGTTCGGGCGCCGCGTGATGTCCAGCTTGTCGGGATGGTCAAACTGATCGGGATCGCAGTTGGCGGCTCCGAGCGCGGGCAGGATGCAGTCTCCCCGCCGCAGCGTCTGACCATGCATCACCACATCTTCGCGAGGGTAGCGCACGGTTGCGAACTCCACCGGTGAGGTGTAGCGCAGAAGCTCCTCGGCGGCCGGTGCAATCAGCGACCCGTCTTCGGCGAGCCGGGCACGCTGATCGGGGTTCTGCATCAGGGCGAGCGAACCGCTGCCGAGCAGGTGCACGGTCGTTTCATGGCCGGCGACAAGCAGAAGAAAGACCATGGACAGGAGCTCTTCTTCGTTCAGCCGGTCTCCGGCCTCCTCTGCTTCAACCAGGGCGGTGATCAGGTCATCACGCGGGTCGTGCCGGCGCCGCTCGAACTGCGCCTTCAGATAGCGCGTCATCATGAACAGCGCCGGCAGCGTACGCATGATGCCGAGCGCTGTCGGCGCCTGGGTCATCGCCTGCACCCAGCGGGTGAATTTCGGCCGATCCTCCTGCGGCAGGCCAAGCAGCTCGCAGATCACGGTCAGGGGCAGCGGGCGGGCGAAGTGCTCAACGAGATCGACTTCGCCGTGTTGCGCCACAGTGTCGAGAAGCCCGTCCGTGATCGCCTCGATGCGTGGCCGCATGCCTTCGATGCCGCGGCGCCCGAATGCCTTGTCGACCAGACCGCGCAGGCGGCGGTGATCGGGCTCGTCGCTGCCCAGCATATGGTCGGTGAGGATGCGCACCAGACGTGGCATCCACCAGGAGATGCCGGCGCGTTGTTTACGTCCGGCGTTCTTCGGGTCGTGAACGAACCGCTCCTTGTCCTTGAGCAGGGTCATCACGTCGTCATAGGAACTGACCAGCCATGCCTCTCCGATAAACGGGATCTTGGTGCGCGACACCGGTGCTTCGGCATGCATGCGCCGGTAGGTCGGAAACGGGTTGCGCTTGTAGGATTGGGAAACAAGGTCAAAGGTCATCGCCGTTGCCGACATGATGTGCACTCCAGCCTCTGGTCCGCCCCGGACTCGCGGTCGGAAATCGACCGAGAATCGCTCATAGTGCAGATATAAGATCTCTTGCGGGCAGCGGTAGGGCAAATCGGTTTGTCAATGATCGATTCCTCGCCTGGAATCATAATCTTGCAGGATGAAATGTAATGAAAACCATTGGACTGATCGGCGGCATGAGCTGGGAGAGCACAGTCGTCTATTATCAGCTCCTGAACCGCATGGCGCGCCAACGGCTGGGCGGACTGCACTCGGCGAAGCTGCTCATGTGGTCGTTCGATTTTGCCGAGATCGAGGCGTTTCAGGCGGCCGGCGACTGGCAGGCCGCGACCGATGCGATGGTCGGCGCCGCGCGCAATGTCGAGCGCGGCGGCGGTGAATGCATCGTCATCTGCACCAATACCATGCACAAGATGGCCGACGAGGTGCAGGCGGGTGTCGACATCCCGCTGATCCATATAGCCGATGCAACGGCGGCGGCGATCAAGCCGAAGGGGGTTCGCCAACCGCTCCTGCTGGCGACCCGCTACACCATGGAACAGGATTTCTACAAGGGCCGGTTGAGCGATCGGCACGGCATCGGTGTTTGCGTGCCCGACGAGGAAGGCCGCACGACCGTTCACGACATCATCTATGAGGAACTGTGCCGGGGGGTGGTCTCCCCAGCATCGAAAGAGCGTTACCTGGCGGTGGTGGAGCGCTCGCGGGCGCAGGGCGCCGATGCCGTCATCTTCGGCTGTACCGAGGTGGGTCTGCTTGTCGATCAGGAGGATTTTGACGTGCCCGCGTTCGACACGACCGCACTTCACGCCGAAGCCGCATTGGACTTCGCGCTGGCCTGAGGTGGCTTGCGTGGTGAGGACGCACAGAATCATCATCATTCCGCCGAGCTTCAGCCGCATGGAACACCAAATTCCGTACTAATGATTACTGATTGGTTGACAGGAATTCGGCGACCAAGCGGGTGGTCGGCGGCCTCTTTGACGAATGAGCTCGAGGCCCGGCCTGGTGTGTAGCGTGTAAGGGGAGTTGGGTGGTGCCGGTATTTGCCAGTCGCGTAGTGTCGCAATGGCTGCGTTGGGCAGCAATCGGACTGGCCCTGTTCCTGCTTGGCGGATGTGCGCTTGGTGGCCAGCCGGGGAACGAGGAACTCAGCACACGCACCGTCAAATTCGATATCGAGGACGGGTCCTTCGGCGATTATTCGATTCCGGTGCAGCACGGAGAGACGGTCCGCTTCGTTATCCGCAACCGAACTGCCCAGGCGCACGACTTCGCCATCGGCTCGCCGGACAAGCAAAAACAACGGCGCCAGTGGTTGCAGACCATGGCCGATGCCGGATTGCTCGGCCCGGACCACTACGATTCGTCTGAGTACGAGGCGTTGAACGCGGTGCTGGTGCCGCCGGGCGCAACCCGCGAACTGGTGTGGTGGTTCAACAGGTCGTCACGGCTGGAATTTGCCAGCAATATTCCCGGACACTACGAACGCGGCAAATGGGGTGTGTTCAACTTTGACGGTATCGGCACGGACCCCCGCATCTTGCGCGAACATCGCGTCCTGGCGCTGGCTCAGTCAGTCTATCCGGTTGCCAATCCGAAGCGGTCAGGCAGCGAGGGATGGATCGAACCGGTCGTAACCGCCTTGCCGCTGGACCCAGAACCGGTTCCGGTCGCTCGTGTCGAACCGGTGTCACCGGCGAAGGGTGACGAACCGGACACCGCGAAAGTGGCCGATCAGCCGGTGGCAAGCGAACCGGCCCTGGTACCTGTGGAAATCGCAAAACTCGATGACGACGCGGGGACCGGGGAGGTGCGCGAGCAGCGCATCCTGGCGCTGGTCCACGTGGCCTATCCGGTCGCCAACCCCAAGCGACCAAGCCGCATCAGGACGCCTCTGAACCGGATAAGGACGCCTGAACCGGTCGTGAGGGTTTTGCCGCAGGAGGAAGAGCCGGTGCCGGAATTCGGCTTGTCGAACGATTGGTCGACGCAAGACATCTCGAATGACAGTGATGAGCCGGCTGAGATGCAGAACCCTGCCGAACCGGAAACCATGAAACTGGAAACCGCGACAAAGGTCGACCAACCGATAGAGGCCGAAAAGGTCGTGGAGCCCATGGAAGTGGAGCCCATGGAAATCGGTAAACCCGATGAAGAAGCGGCGACGGAACCGTTGCGGGGTGCGGTTGAAGAAGAAGCGCCGGCGCCCGTCGAAAACGAACCTGCGACACTGAGGGTCCAGGAGGACGCGGTGGAGAACGACACCCTCAAGGCCGCGCCCATCGAAGAACTCTACCATTCCGCCGATGACGCCCGTGATGAGACATTCACGACCGCGCCCATCGAGGATCTGCCCCGTCCCGCCGACGACGCCCAGGCCGATGACGCCCGGGATGAGACACTCAAGGCCGCGCCTATCGAAGAGTTGGCGCTTGCCGCCGATAGCGATAGCGCACCGGACGCAATCGAGCCGGATGCATATGAGGTGCCTCTGCCAGGCGGTCCGTAGTGACAGAGGCTTATGAAGCCAGTTCAGCGTCCGCAGCCGCCCTGGTGCTCAGGATGTTCTTGAAGAGGGCCTTGTGCTCGCCTTTCAGGTAACGCGCCATCTCCTGAAATTTCAGTTCGGCACGCAGTTCCACGAGACGCATTTTCAGCCAGTTGGCGACGAGCTGAGCAGCGCTGCTCGCGGCGCGATACTCGCTGCGCAGGTCTCTCGCCCGTCTCGTCAAGGCGACGATCAGGCCTTCAAGCAGGTCCGGCGGCATCTTGTCGATGTCGCGCTCGATGATGATGAGATAGGCAAATGTGTCGACGTGTTCTCCCGCCGGCCAGAGTTCGCCAAAAACTTCGAAAACTGACCGGGCGAGGTCTGCCGCCGCGTCCGGGCTCCGGCTGACGCGTTCACGCGCAATGCCCAGCAGTTCGTCGGCGCCCTGAAGGGCAACTTCGTCAACCAGATTTATCGTCGGCCTGGACCACGCCACAGTACCACTCTCACTTCCTGCACCCCGGTATGGTCTCCCCTATTCAATAACCGGTTACGGGGTGACGGGCAACTGCGCATGGCACATACCACTGGATAACTCGGATGCGCCGGTGCATTGCCGCGGCATTGACGGTGCCGGCGTGATCATGCTGATCTGGGCAGGAGTTGAACAGTGCCCGCAAGTGTTCCGGTCTGCCCCTCATGAACAAAGCAAATTTGAGTATCATCGCCTGGCTCATGCTGTTGACGGTCGCCGTGCCGTGCGCCGCCGGCGTGCCGCAGGTGGAACCGGCCGCGACGGTGCATGGTGTCAGGACGACATTGTCGCCGGACTTTGACCTGCGGGAGCTGCCGGCATCGGTACTGGAAACCGAGAAGGAGTATCTCGGCCTTGCGGTGCCGATTGCCATGGCGGTATCGGGGGAGGGCACCTACGCAACCTACTGGTACTGCGAAGAGAAGCGCGACTGCGAATTCGATCTGGCGGAAAGCCTGCATGACCTCATCGCCCATTGCGAAGAGCTTGGCCTTGGCCAGACCTGCTTCATACATTCCATCGGGAACCGGCGGATCAATCCCGGTCTTACGTATCGCGACGGCATCACATATTCTGTGGCGCCGGGTGAAGATGTCTCCCGGCACGGCCCGCAAGCCGCCCTCGGCAAGATCTTTCACCTGCCGGGCTTTTCCGGCTGGAGCTATGAACAGCCCAACTTCTGGCCCGATCCTGCAAGCGGCCGGGTGACGACGCTGTTTCACGATCTGAACGAGCGCGGCTGGGACGTGGATGTGGTGCACTTTCTGCATTACGGCCGTTACATGTTTTACGACCGCGACGAGATGTACGCCGAGGTCCTGACCGAACTCGCGGAGAAGGCGCGGACCGAAGGTTATGCCCGTATCGTTGTATTTGGCAGTTCGCGTGGCGGCAGCGAGGCGATGCGGGCAACGGTTGCCGGTGCGCCGCTCGACGGCGTGGTGCTCATTGAGCCTGACTGGCAGGGGCCAAAGCACAACCCCGACGGCACGGTGCGCGAGAACCACAGCGCCGACAAGGTCCGCGCGTTGGGAGCCTATCTGCAGAAACTGGAAGCACCGCGTTTGGGACTGATGTTTTTCGAAAAGAGCGATTGGTTCGGCGACATCCGGGCGGAACAGATGTCGCAAGCGTTGAGCGGCTTTCCCGGAGCGTTGTTCATGCTGGCGAAACCGCCCGGCCTCACCGGACATTTTGCCACCGAGACGGTTCGGTTCGCCCGGCAGTACGGCGCCTGTCTGAGCGCCTTTCTTGAGGCGAAAGTGGCGTCGGTTGCGGACTGCGAGCGGCCCGAACTCGACCCGCAGGACATCGCCAACTGGGCGAGCCAGTCAAACATTCCTGAGTCTCTTCAGCCGATCAGTGGACGCGAACTGCGCGATGCCCTGAAAGACGGCGCCGCGTGCCGTTACGATTTCCGCCAGAGGCGGATTCGGACGGATCGCTCCTGTACCATCTTCGGCGACGGGGACCGGCTGCTCGACGCGGACCCGGCGGCGCATTGGCCGACCCAGTTCGAGTCCGAGATCGAGCTGACCGAAGACGGCTACTGCAAGCTCGATGTGTTCGGCGCGCAGACCACCACCCGCGGATGCCTCCGGGTTTATCGGGTGGGTGACTTTTTCGCCTTTGTGCGCACCGACAACGAGGCGGTGTTCATCTATCACTATGTGGGAGATTACACTCCCAAACCGGCCGAGTTCGTGTGCCGTACCGAGGCCGGCGGTTTTAGCTGCACCGCGGTGGAATGAAGCTTGGCGGGGGCCCGGCGAAGCCACATGTTGCAGTGCTGCCGCGGCGGCTATGCGATCATCACCGTGTCCGGATCGATGGTTTCCGATGCGGTTTCTGCGCCGCCCGGCGTTGTCGCGAGCTGCGGTGCCGCACGGTTTCGATGGGCCGGGAAAACAGCTTCCACGATGGTGCCGCCACCCGGCCGATGGCCTAATGTCAGCGTGCCGCCATGCAACTCCAGAATGGCTCGCGCCATCGGCAGACCGAGGCCAATGCCTTCATGGCTTCTGCTCAGGCTCTCGTCGCCCTGAGCGAATGCGGTCATCACGCGCTCGACCTTTGCGGGTTCCACACCGGGACCGCGGTCGAGTATGCGGATGCGCGCGCCGCCATTCTTCGCGCTTTCAACGGACAGTTCGACGGATGTACCGGCCGGTGAAAACGCAATTGCATTGTCCAGAAGCTGAACGACAACTTCCTCGACCTGAACTTCATCGGCAAAGATGCCGGCGGGGGCGCTCTCGCTGATCGAGATATCCACGGCAACTCCGGCGGCCGAACTCTGCAGCGCCATCAGTCCGCGGCACTTCGATGCCAATGAAGCGGTGGTGATCGTTGTCTCGGCGAGGCGGAGCTCGCCGGCTTCCGCGGATGAATGGGTAAGGAGCCGGCTGATCAGGCCCTCAAGACGCTCTCCCGATTGGCAGATGCAGCGTGCGTAGTCGACATATTGCTCGTTGCCGAGGGATCCCAGCGCCTGGCCGGCCAGAATTCTGCCGAAGCCGAGAACGTGGTTCAGCGGGGTTTTCAGCTCATGACTGACCAGGCTCAGAAACCGTTGCTTGGCGCCACGGGCCGTTTCGATCTGCCGTGCGGCGTCTTGCAGACTCCTGTCGCGACGGGAGATCTGAGCATGCAGTTCCAGTTCATGCACCGCAATTTGCGCCAGGTCGGTGAGGAAGGCGCGATCCGCCACGGAGAAGTCGTGACGCGGCTTGATGTCGATGATGCAGAGCGAGCCCACCCGCATACCGTTCTGCAGGGTTATCGGCGCGCCGGCATAGAACCGCAGGTTGGGCTCGCCAACGACCTGCGGGCTGTTGCAGAACATTGGATCCTTGGACAGATCACCCGATACGAGGACCTCATTGGTCATCACCGTATGAGCGCAAATCGCGATCTCACGCGGGCTCTCGACCGCCTTGGTGCCGAAACAGGCTTTGTACCAGGTGCGATCCTCGTCAACAAAAGTGATGCGGGCGAGCGGCGTGCCGAAATGTGTTGCCGCCAGCCGTGCTATTCGGTCAAATCGCTCGTCTGACGGAGTGTCGAGGATATTGAGCGTGCGCAGCGCATTCAACCGTGCATCCTCGTTGAGAGGTACCGGATACGGTGCCTTTTCCGTTCGTGGAGATGGCGAATGCGCGGCGACCGGAACCGCATGAATTATTGAGTCACCCAAAACTGTCCTCCGCCGCAATCGGCATGTTTCACCTG
>JAJFHL010000162.1 GCA_021775615.1 Hyphomicrobiales bacterium | reverse complement strand
GATCACGTCACCTCTGGAGGCGTCACCGTCGCCAAGAGCGGCGATGCGGTGACGCTGACGCTGCATGGCAATTTCAGCCTCGACGGCGCGCCCGATCCGTGGATCGGATTTGGCAAGGCCGGCCGCTATGTGAAGTCCACGCAATTTGCCAAGCTCAAGAAACTCACCGGCCAGCAAACCTATGCCGTGCCGGCGAGCGTCGATATCTCGGCATTCGACGAGGTCTATATCTGGTGCCACAAGTTTTCAGCGCCTCTCGGTGTTGCAAAGTTGCGCTAATCGCCGACAAGATCCTGCAGGGAAGGGGAATGCCATGGCTCAGGCCGGTCCAGTACAACTGACGCTCTATCGGTGGGCGGGCCAATGGGGCCCGTTCAAGGTCAGTATCCCGTGTGGCGAGTGCTCGCTCACCGTCGACGTCATCAAGGACACGATGGAAACCGAACTCGCCGGTATTCCTGTTGAACTCGAAATCCGCGAGTGGCTAACCGAGTGGTGGCGCCCACTGCCCAAGGGGGGATGGCACGCCCCCATCGTGATGGTGGAAGGCAAGCTGGTGAGCCAGGGACACGCGCTGAACCGCGGCGTGCTGACCGAGGCGATCATCGCCGCCCATATGGAGCGCTCGGAGATCGAGGGCAGCCATCTGTTCGGCAAGGAGACCTGTCCGCACTGCGTGCGTGCCAAGGAATATCTGAGCCGGGCCGGGACCGACTATCAGTACCACGATGTGGTCAAGAACCCGCGGGCGCTGTACGAAATGCTCGGGCGGGTCAAACCGATCGTCGGCCCCAAGACACCCATCACCGTGCCGCAGATCTGGATCGATGGAAAATATGTGGGTGGGGCCGACGAGCTTTCCAGTATCCTCAAGCTCGACGTGGAGCCCAACCCGGAACGCGGTCAGAACTCCATGAAGGCCGCCTAGTTTCTACGGTCAGCGGCCGAAGCCCTTTGAGATGTAAAGCTGCCTGATGACCTTGTCGGACTTGCGGGGATGCGAAAGATGGAACGACGAAAGCTTCCGCTTTGCGCAGCCCGCACCGGAGCTGTATCCCGTGCAGGACGTTTGCGTGGTGGTGGTTTTCTTATCCCCGGCCAGTGCCGGAGACATCGCGAAGGCGACGATTCCCAGAGCCAACATTAAACGTGTCATGTGATCCTCCTTCAATCTAACGCTCGAAGCCTAAAGATGGCATCGTTCCGCTTTTGCGCACGTCACAAGTCGGTGAGATGGGGCGAGTGAGCGGCCCCGTCGCATCACTTCTGTGCGAGGAGAGCCGTTCAGCCGGACGCAGTCACGTCATGCGAGCAGTTCGAACACGTCGAGCTGTTCCGACTTGCCCTTGACCGCGAAGGCTCCGGCCTTTTGCGTCTTGAAGCCGGGCCCGAGGCTTTGCCGTGTCGCCTCTGAGATCAGAATAACGGCCGTCCGGGTCTGATCGTCCACCTCGCCACACAACTTTTCGATGCGGCTGCAGGTGTTCACCGTATCGCCGACGATGGTGTAGTTGATGCGGCCATGCGCACCGATATTGCCGACGATGAGCCGGCCGGTGTGAATGGCGATTTTCATGCGGATGTCGGGCTGGTCGCTGTCCGCGGCGTTCTGTGCCGCCAGTTCGCGGTGCATCGCAAGAGCCGCCCGGCAGGCGCGTTCGGCGTGGTCGGCCATGGGCTGCGGCGCGCCCCAGAAGGCCATCACCGCATCGCCGATATACTTGTCGATGGTGCCGCCTTCAGCTTCGATGCACCGGTTCACGACACCGAAATGCTCATTCAGCATGTCGGCAACCGCCTTCGGCGTCATGGATTCGCTTCGCTGTGTGAACCCGACGATATCGGTGAACATCAAGGTGAGTTCGGCCTCGGTCGACTGGATTTCGGCGCCGCCGCCCTGGGACATCAGTTGGCGCACCAGCGAACGCGGCACATAGGTTTCAAAGTAGCGCAGTCCGTCGACCATTTTGTCGAATGCGGTCGACTGGTCATCGAGCTCGCGGATGCGCGAGTGCCCGAGCGGGCTGACCGCGTCGAAGTCGAGGTCGGAAATCTGTGTGGCGGCATCGGCCACCCGAATGATCGGTCGGGCCACCGCGCGGGCGATCAGCCAGCCGACAAGCAACGAGACAAGCCAAAGGCCGGCGCCGATGGCGATGGAAGCATAAAGCCGCTGCAGTTGGTCGTCGAGTTCGTCGCGCGGCGCATAGACCCCGAGACGCCACGGCACCTCCCCATAGTCGGTGATCTTCTTCATGAGGAGCACCACGCTTTTGTCTTCCACCGTGAACTCGGCGACTTCAAAGGCGGGATCGAAAAGCGCGGGTTCCATCCGGACCGATGTCAGCGCGCTGAGTACCGGATCGGCGAGGCGGTCGAGGGTCATCAGGTCGACACCCGGATCGAGTTCGGCGCGGTCCGGCCGTTGGCTCAGTTTCGGATGGGCAAGGACGTGTCTGTCGCCATAAAGGATGAACGCGGTCATGCCGAACTGTGTGCCGGTTGTCTCGACGAAACGGGAGAGGTCGGTGATCTCGATGCCGGTGGCGAACGCACCGAGCAGCGCCGTGTCGCGATAGAGCGGCGTCAGAGCGTCTATGTGCGTGGCGCCGGCAACAAATATTGGCGGTCCCCAGAACGACCCCTTTGCGGACTTGATGGGTTGCAGAAACGGCGCCATCGCCGGATCGGTGCCGTCGTCGCTTTCGTCGAGGATAAAGTTCCCATCGGCGGTGATGGCCACGTCGAGGCGCCGAAAATCGCTGTTCCACAGGGCGGCGCCGGATAGCTGGGGCGATGGGCCGAGAGCGGCCAGCAACGCCGGCTTGGCCGCTTCGAAGTCGGAGGGGTCAAATTTGCCTTCCGACACCAAAAACGCGATGTGGTCGCTCAGGCGCTTCGCCGGGTCGACATACTGGCGTACCCGTTCCTCCACGTTCGACGTCAGCAGCGCGCCGGACTGCAGCAGAAGCTCCCACGTGTTCTTGTAGTTGGCGATGGCGGTGACGATGAGAACAGCGCCGACGGAGAGCAGGACAAGCGCGCCTATGGCAGTCGACAGAAGGACGGTGATGCGCATTCGGGCGCGACGTGCGGGCGCGGTTTCGCTCATCCGGCGATCCTAGGCCCTTTCACGTTCATATTGAATCAGTTTGACCGGATTTTCACGTCTGCTGACAAGACACGGCCCACGCCGTGGTCTGGCTGACCACAAGTGGGCCGTAACGCAGTCAGCGGGTGTGAGCATCCGGCCTTCGGTGGGCCAAATCGGCCCGTCGTCAGCGTTGCGGCGCTTGCCCGATGCACTGCATCGAACGGCGCCCCGCGCCTTGCCGAGCGAACCGATTTGGCGCCATCAAACGGTTCAATATGAACGTGAAAGGGTCTGGCATCGCCGGTGCGCGGCCGCTGCAAGAAATGCCGGTCAGGCGCTCTCCACGATGTTCACGCGGGTGCCGTCCGGATCCCGCATCACCAGGGGTACGCCGGGTGCGAGGGCTTCGCCCGTGCTGGGCGTTTCGACGGTGAAGGTGAAGCTGCGGGCGCGGCGCAGCATCGCGGTTCGGTCGCCGGCGGCAACAGTGATGCCGCGAAAGCCCAGGGGGCCGTCTTCGTCGGTCCGGTAGGCCATGTCTTCGTGTTCCGTGCCCCAGACATGCTGGAGCTCGATGGTCGTGTACGGCCGCTGCCACAGCCATTCGCGATCGGCGACCGAACCGATGTCGCCGCTGGGTGGCATCTCGTCCGTGTAGCCGAGGAAGTAAAGCGTGAAACCGGGTGGATCAACGTCCTGGCGGGACAGGAGCTGCATGCCGAGGAGATCGCGGTAAAACGGGATGCTCACGGCGGGGTTGCGGGTTCGGATGGTGACCTGGCCAACCGTCGGTGATGATCCGAGCGGTTGTGCCGGATCGGGTTTGCCGGGCTTATGGTTTGCCCCGAAACGGTGCTGCAGCAACTCGATCACGTAACCGTCCGGGTCCTGCAGGTGGCAGAGAAATCCGATGTCGCGGAACTGCTGCGGCTCGGAAACCTGAACGCCTGCGAAATACAGCCGCTCGCGCGCAATATTCACGTCGGGCAGGGTGATGCCCGTCTTCCAGTAGAGGTCGCCTTCGTCATGCTCGTAGCCGATGGGCGACTCGGAGCGGTCGCACAGGAGCTCAAGGTCAGCGCCCTGGGGCTCGTCGAAGGCCAGCATGTAGCGGTCGGGAGTGCCGCGTGTGCCTTCCGTGTGACCGATGATGTGCATGCCGAGCCCGTGGCAATAGAATTCGAGGCTCTGTTTCGCGTTGCTCACTTGAAGCGTGTGATACTGGAGGCGGCAGTTCTGCATGGGCTAGATGCCTGTCGGACACGTGTGAGAAGCTCGGATGCTCGTTGCGTCCGGGACCATGCCGGCATTTTCTTAATTTTGCTTTGAGCAGCGGCGCCGGATTACCGCCCAAGCTCCTTCATGGCGCCGTCCAGGCCCTCAAGGGTCAATGGGAACATGCGGTCGGAGAAGAGCTGTTTGATAAGATCGATGGACGGAGTGTAGGTCCAGTATTTCTCGGGCGTCGGATTGAGCCAGATGGCGGACTCGTAGATCTGCGTCACGCGCTGCAGCCACGCGGCGCCCGCTTCCGGGTTCATGTGTTCGACCGAGCCGCCCGGGTGGGTCAGCTCGAACGGACTCATGGAGGCATCCCCGACGAAAATCACCTTGTAGTCATGCGGATAGGTGTGGAGGACGTCCCAGGTGCTGGTGCGCTCATTGTGGCGGCGCCGGTTGTTCTTCCACAAGAACTCGTAAAGGCAGTTGTGGAAGTAGAAATACTCCATGTGCTTGAACTCGGTACGGGCGGCGGAGAACAGCTCCTCACAGGCACGGACGTAGCCGTCCATCGAGCCGCCGATGTCGAAGAACAACAGCACCTTGACCGTGTTGCGGCGCTCGGGCACGAGCTTGATGTCGAGCCAGCCCTTCGAAGCGGTCGATTTGATGGTGTCGTCGAGATCGAGCTCTTCCGGCGCGCCGTCACGGGCGAACTTGCGCAGGCGCCGCAGCGCCACCTTGATGTTGCGGGTGCCCAGTTCGACGCTGTCGTCGAGATCCTTGTATTCGCGCTTGTCCCACACCTTGATGGCCCGGCCATGGCGGCCTTCCTTCTGGCCGATGCGCACACCGGCCGGGTTGTAGCCATAGGCGCCGAACGGTGAAGTGCCGCCGGTGCCGATCCATTTGGAGCCGCCCTCGTGGCGCTTTTCCTGCTCGGCGAGGCGCTTTTGCAGCTCCTCCATGATCTTGTCCCAGCCACCCAGTGCCTCGATCTGGGCCTTTTCCTCCTCGGTCAGGAACTTCTCGGTGACCAGTTTCAGCCAGTCTTCGGGAATTTCGTAAACCTGTTCTCCCGGCAACGCGTCCAAGCCCTTGAAGACATGGCCGAAAACCCTGTCGAACTTGTCCAGGTTGCGCTCGTCCTTCACCAGGCTTGCCCGGGCAAGATAGTAAAAGTGCTCGACATTGCCCGACGCCACCCTCGCGTCCATGGCCTCCATCAAGGTGAGATACTCGCGCAGGGTGACCGGCAGGTTGGCCTTTTTGAGTTCATGGAAGAAGTCGACGAACATTTCGCAGATGACCGTTGCAGTGGTTTAGATCGGCCTGTTCCTTAGCACCTTTGCAGCGCCAATGACATGGCCGGCGTTGCCGTTCTAACGCTCCCGGCGGCGTGCAGAGTTGCAGCGTGTGACGTCAATAATGGGCCTCGCACCTGAGAGACCCTAAAACACCCACGTCAGAGCAAACAATATGGCAATCGCGGCCACGACCGCCAGGCCGTACTTGCTCCACAGACTCAGGTCAGACCAGAACCGCATGATATTCATGGCGTACCTCGTTTGTGGCGGATCCCTTGGGATCGTGGTTTTCAGCTTAGACGATCCGGCGCACTGCCGAAAGACTTCTGGTGAGCGCCTGCAGGTGCGGCTGATCGTCCGGCTGGCGCGAGGTTCGGCTTGTTGATACCGTCGCGCCACTGAACGCGTTGAAATCGGGAGTTCAAGATGAACCGGCGGGAAATGGCGGGCGAGGGGCCGGCACGCGCCAGCAGCACCTTCGGCACCTCGGCCTATGGCGGCGATGGATGGCAGCCGCGCGAAAGGTCTCACGCCGATGACATCGGATCCCTGTGGGCGCCATGCGGCATCGATTCTGAATGGGCGCCGCTGGAATCGGTGCTGTTGCATTGCCCCGGCGAGGAACTCGCGGCGTCGCATGACGATCCGGGCGCGGTGCAGATGTTCGACCCGCTCGATCTTGACCGGGCCCGGGCGCAGCATGAAGCGATGGCCGAAGCCTACCGGCAGGCGGGCGTCGAGGTCGCATACGTGGAGCCGCCGGCCACCCCGAGCCCTAACCAGATGTTCTGCGCCGATCTCTTCGCGATGACGCCGCAGGGCGCCATCCTGGCGCGGCCGGCATCGCCGGTGCGGGCCGGGGAGGAGCGCTGGGTGGCACGCCGGCTTGCCGACATGGGCGTGCCGATCCTCAGGACGCTGACCGGCAACGCCACGTTTGAAGGCGCCGACCTGATTTGGCTCGACCCGCGGACCGCGCTGATCGGACGGGGGCTGCGCACCAACGATGACGCGATTTCGCAGATCTCGGGCGTGCTTGTCGACATCGGCGTCGAGACCCTCGTCGTCGACATGCCGTTCGGCACCATGCACCTGATGGGCATGTTGCGGATCGTCGACAGGGATCTTGCGATCGCCTGGCCACGGCGAACGCCCCATGCGGCGGTCATGGCGTTGCGCGACAGGGGCTACCAGGTCGCCTTTTTGAACGATAATGACGAAGTCGGGTTGCACGGCGCGTTCAACATGGTGACGCTTGGGCCGCGGCGTGTGCTGATGGTCGGCGGAAACCCGGCGACACAGGCGTTCTACGAAGCCCTTGGCGTTGAGTGCGCGGCGGTGCCCTGCGACGAGTTGCGCAAGGCGGCCGGCGCCATCGGCTGCCTGACCGGGATTGTGCGCCGCGCCAGCGCCGCCACTGTCGAAGCTTAGTTCGGGGGCACGCTAGCCGCCCTCGCGCCCGCCGAAGTTCTTGTTCAGGTGCGTATTGAGCGGGTTGTCGAGATCGACGTCCGAATGGCCGACCAGCCGTCCCTGGGTGTAGATGCGCTCGACCAGCGAGCCCTTGTGGGGCTTGCGGACGCGGGCATATTTGGTCGGCATGGTCGCATAGCCGAAGGGTTCCCACTGATCGCCCGCGAGACGGTAGGCGCGCAGGTAGCTGGTCTCTCCGCGAGGGATTACGCGGATGATGAACGTATTGCCGTTGAAGGCATAGATGCCCTGGCTTTTGGCGCGCGGTCCGGCATCGGCCGGGGCCGCCGCGAGAACGGCAAAAGCAACCGCGAGAACCGCGGCGAATTTGTACGGGTGTTTCATGGCGAAACCTTTTGGCATCGGTTTGCGATATTCACTCATGCCCGCCAAATTGGGTGGGAGTGCGACCCGGGTTGGTTAAAACCTTTTCGGGCCTAGATCCTTTCTTCTTCTTACGGAATCACTTGACCGGTATTTCACGTTTTCTGGCAAGGCATGACCCGCGCCGTGGTCTGGCCGACCACAAGCGGGTCGTAACGCAGTCCAGAGGGCGTGAAAAACCGGCCTTCGGTGGGCCAAATCGGCCCGTCGGCAGCGTTGCGGCGCTTGTCCGATACACCGCATCGAACGGCGCACCACGCCTTGCCGAGCGAACCGATTTGGCACCATCAAGCGTTTCCGTAAGAAGAAGAAAGGGTCTAGGACACCGCGCCGTTCAACCGTTGCTCAGTGCCGACTTTTCCCGGATCGCCGAAACGAAACGCTTCAGGGTGTCGGAAATCTCGCCGCGCGGGATCATGATCTCGATCAGCTGAAAGCAGCTTTCGTCAGCATAGGCGGCGTCGAGCGCGTCGCCGAGTTCGGCGCGGGTCTCGACGCGGTGGCCCCTGCCGCCGAGGGAGCCGGCGATATCGGCGAAGCGCCAGTCGTCGAGATCATTGTAACCGGTGTCGGGCTGGAAGGTCTTGAGCATGCCCCAGCCGGTATTATTGAACACGAGCACGATCGGATTCCAGCCGAAGCGCCGGCAATTGCCGAGCTCCCAACCTGTCATCTGGAAGGCGCCGTCACCGACCAGAACGATGGGGCGCTTGCCGGACGCCGCCTGCAGCCCAAGCCCCATGGGTACGCCGGGTCCCATGGTTGCGTAGTAGCCCGGCGCCACGAGTTCGGTGTTCTCCATGTCCATGGCGGTGAACAGGCAATCGCCCATATCGGCGGCGATCGGCATGCGTCCGTGCGCGGCGAAGAGGTCATTGACCGCGGTGGCGATGTCGGGCGGCAGGATCGGCGCGGCATCGCGCTTCAGTCCCGTCGAGGGGACCGGCTCGTCGGCCGAAGGCGTATCGCCCAGCGGTTCGGCGATCTCGATCCATGCATCGATAAGCGATTCCAGGGAGACATCGGGATAGACGTGGTGGGCAAAGCGCACTTCGCCGTCAAAGGCGCGGAAGGCGTTGTGCATATCGACATTGCGCTTGGAGACGCCGAAATTGGTGTCGCAGAGTATGACGCCGAGCAGGCCAAGCCCGTCCGAGCGCTCGATAGCCCGGCGGACGTCTTCATCACCGGCAAGGCCCAGATAGGTACCGATCATGGGAGCGTCGTCATCGGCCAGGGTACCCCGCGCCATGAAGGACGCAGCGGTTGGTACCTGAAGCTTGCGCGCGAGTTCGGCCACCTTGTCTTCAAGGCCATAGCGGCGAATTTCCACGCCCAGCAGCATGGCCGGCCGCTCGGCGCGTTGCAGCAGGGCAAGGGCCTCCAGGGCGCAGGCGCGCGCGGCCGCGTCATCGGGTTCGCGCGGCTCGGGCGCCGGCACAGGCCCGCAATCGACATCCACCATATCGCGCGGCAGCTCGATGTAGACCGGCCGGGAGCGTTCGAGGGCTCGGGCAAGCGCCCGGGCTATGAGGCCGGGTGCGGTTTCGGCATTGTCGAGAACGACCTGGTCGCAGGTCACCTCCTCGTAGACGTAACGCTGGCTGTCGAAATGCTTCACCTGGTGATGCAGGCCAAGGCCCATGTCCCGTTCACCGGCGCCGGGCGCGCCGGAAATCACCACCAGTGGAGATTTTTCCGCAAAGGCCATGGCAACGGCGTTGACCATGTTGAGCGCGCCGGCGCCATAAGTCACCGCCGCGACCCCGAGGCTTGAACGGTAGCGCCCCGCGGCGTCGGCGGCAAAGCCGACCGCAGGCTCGTGGGAGAGCGTATAGAGCGGCAGGATGTTCGAGCGCTCGATCACCTTGAAGAACGGCAGGGCGAAGTCGCCGGGAATGCCGAAGATCTCGCCGGCGCCGTAATCCTTCAGCGCGGTCAGCAATGCGGTCGCAACGGTCGGCATTCAGATCTCCTTGTTCTCCTGCCGGATTGACCGGCCTTGAGGGCTCAGCGCCACACGCCGGTGACATGGACCCGTGGTCGCCGGCTTACCCGCGTGATGCCGCCGCCGATATCCGGCCGCTCGTCAGGATAGAGCAAATTGGGCTCGGGTTCGCGGCTCAGCGAGCTGAGGCGCGCGACCCGGTCTTCGGTACGCGGGTGCGAGCGCAGGAGCGAGGGTTCAGGCGAGCGCGAGCCGGGAAGAACGAGGCCTTCCCACATGCCGCGCTGCTTCTTCTCAAGTGTCACCAGTGCCGATGCCAGACCTTCCGGGTCCCCGGTGAGGCTGACCGCGTCGAGATCTGCGTCATATTCGCGGGCACGGGACAGGGCCAGTTGCAACAGGCCGCCGATGGTCGGTGCCGCCACAAGGAGGCCGATCGCGGTCCACAGGGATATGCCGCCGCGGATGAAATCGGTGAGATGAAAGGCCAGCGTGATCAGGCCGACGGTGGACAGGAAGCTGGTCATCCGGTTGACCACGTCGCCGAGCGCCATGACCTGGACGTCGCCGTTGCGGATGTGGCTCATCTCGTGGGCGATGACGCCGACGAACTGGCGCAGCGTCAGGCCGCGCACCAAACCGTCGGTGACGGCGATGGCGGAATCTTCGCGGGTGCCGACGGCGAAGGCGTTCATCATCTTGCTCGGCACATAGTAGAGCTTTGGCCGTGCCGGCAGGCCGGCCCGTGTGCTCAGGACATCGATGATGCGGTGGCCGTCGGGAAAATCCCTCTGAGGCAGCCGCCGCGCCTTATAGAGTTTCAGCACCATTGCCGGTGACACGCTATAGGCCGAGCGCAGGCCGATTGCGCCGGCAATGGCGGCGGCGATCACGCCGATCCAGCCCCATAACAGCCAGGCGCAGCCGGCCAGCAGCGCCAGGCTGCCGCCGGTCAGCAACCAGGTGTGCAGCGTGTTGCGGCGCTTGTGCCGGAGCTGTAGTGCCGTATCGAGCGGTGTCAGCGTCATCGACTATAGATAATCCTTTCTCGCCGCCGCTGCCAGACAGGAAGGTTGGCGCGGTGCGCGATCGCGCTATGATAGGGTCCGCACGGAGCGTATCGGTCGCGATTCGGCTGTTGGTATGCAAGTAAAAGGGCGTCAGCTTGACAATCACCTACTGGATCCAGCATGCCGACTTCGAAAGTGAAGATCTCGGGCTGATCGGCCGGGCCGACGCGCAGGCGGTGTTCAAGAAGCACAACTGGAAGTCGGAGCTCAAACGCCGGCAGGAGCGCGAGGATGCGGGCATGGAGGTCTGCGACCCGGGGATCGGCTTCGTCAGCAACGACAAGCGTATTCTCCATCTTTGCCCGCGGGCGTCCGGGCGGGTGCTGTGCCACTATCACTTCGACAGCACGTGGCGGTTCCTGTGGCTTGTTCCGCTGCGTGGCCAGAAACAAGAACTCTGGTTCGAGACCAGGCTCGACGACGCGGTCGAGGTGGTGTCGCGGTTCTTTTCCAACGATCACAAGTGGCTCAAGCAGCGCGCCAGGGCGGGGAGCAAGGTGTTCGAGGTGGAGGCATAACGCGCGCGCCTGGTCGATTGCGAAGAGCCGGTAACGGTTTCTGTGAAATTCCGCTTGTATCGCCTGACGGGCAATCATCTTTCATCTATCATTGCGGTTGATTCGATGGCGGGGGCATGATGCCCCGGTGCGGACTGGTGAGATGCTGGACTGGCTGACGCGCACGACACAGCGCATACCGGAGACCTACAGGCAGGCAATCAACGTTGCCGCGGTTCCGGTGATGCGAAGCAGGATAAGGGCTGCGCTTGCCACGCTGGAAATCCCGCTGGGGTGGGATGGTGGCAACACCGGTTACTGCGGCGAAGCCAGTGCGATCATCGTCATGTCGATCGAGATGGATGCGGAAATCGATGCGGATCGCCGAACCGAAATCGACAAGATCAACTCCGTCTTTTTCATGCTGATCATATGCAGCCATCTGTCGGAAATCATGAATGTCAGTTTTGAAGAATCATCAATGATCGGCAGTGTCGAGTTTGTGGACGATGAAGACGAGATGCCGGAAGTGTTTTCAAGGGCGATGGCAACCTTCGAGGCGCTCACACTCCAAAATGAGTTCGTGAGATTGATTGGAAACGTCGTGTCTTGCTGGATAGAAGACCCGACGCGCAAGCGTTACGACCTGCTGGTGGAAATGTACAAAACCACAGCCAAGTTCGTGAAGTCGTAAGGGCGCCGCTGATCTAAAGCGCGTTGCGCTTCATGTGATTCGGCAGGGGGCGTGGGCTGGCGCAGATTGAACGCAACAAGCTCTACCGACGGAGCCCGCCCGGCAGGTTGGCTTCTCTCTCACGCACCCGGCCAAGATATTTTTCCACGTCGATACAAAGGCGCGCGGAAATTTTTTTGGCGATATTGGCGACCTGCCGGCGGGCATGGGAAATCACACTGACGGATTGCGGCATCGCATCCTTGTCGCTGACGGGAACGAACATGATGCTGCCGCAGAGGATTTCAGAGGCGGTATCGAATTCGGAAGTCAGGGCAACATGTTTTCCGGCGACGGCCATTTGTTTGAGAAGCTGCAACGAGTTCGTGATGATCGTCTGCGGTTCGTCCTGGAACAGCCAATTGTGATGCTTCTCCAGATAGCGTCGGACGGCAAGCGACCTGTTCTGAAACACGATCGGGTAGCGGGCGCAATCGCTTAGCGAAATGCTCTTCATCTGTGCCACCGGATGGCCGGGAGCCGCGACGCACCCGAGCGGCAGTTCTGCGGACCAATGGACGTTCAGCTCACTGTTCGGCCTCACATTGAAGGCAAGAGCGAAGTCGCAGGTCCCGGCCAAGACGGATTCGACCGCCTGATCCGGGCTGAACACCTCAACCTCGGTCTGCACATGGGGAAAGTCGGCGGCAAGCGACGTCAGAAATTCGGGAATGAATCCATTGACCATGCTGTCCATCGCCCCAAGCTTGATATGGCCGAAATCCAAACCCTGCAGCTCCTGGATCCCCGACCACAGGCGGGTGCTGTCGTTGCGCCATTGTTCGGCCTGGCGGACAAAGAGCTTTCCCGCCGCGGTGGTCTGCATTCCGCTCGAGTTGCGTTCGAACAGAGCCGTGCCGGCACTCTCCTCCATGGTCTTGATCTGCCGGTAAATGGCGGAGGCCGCGATGCCGAGATGACGCGACGCGCTTTGTATCGAGCCAAGTTGCGCAACGCATTCGATATACAAAAGAGAGCGTGGAACAAGATGAAGGGGCATGGTTCTTTCGTTCTAATTTCTAGAATGAAGATGTATTTATTTCATAATGGATGACAATGCTCCGCCTTGCTAGGCTTTTGACAGCTCATTGCTGAGATGGCTGCGTTTTGTGTCTGGCGCCATGCGGGCTGTGTGTGTCTTACCCCGGGACTTTCTTGCCTTTCCGGGCGAAGTCGCCGAAAGCCGGCCGCAGGCAATTGACACGATCATGAGTGGACATCCGCCCGAACGCCCCAATCCTTTGATGCGGGCGACACGAACGGCGACACATTGCGCAGCTCCGAATGGCAAGGCGTAACGGTACCTGCGCGCTGCCTCACTGCTTATTGGCGTACCGCCCGAATTCTTGGATTTAACCGTCAGACACCATTGGGGATCTGGCGAATCTGGTGAGCAAAGGGAGGGAAAAACAATGACAGATACAAAATTTGACCGGCGAGACTTTCTTGTCGGCGGTGCTGCGGCGGGAATGGCGGTCGGCGCTCTTGCCGCCGCTTCTGAAGGCAGCTCGTTTATTGGCACCGCCCATGGCGCCATGGGAAAGGGCCGCCTGACGCTGCATGCGATCGATACCTATTACGGGCAAACCAAGGCTGGCCTGAAGATCGATCTCTCGCGGATGGAGGACGGTGAGTACAAGCTCTTGAAATCCGTCGAAACGGTCGAGCGTGGCCGCACCAAGGAGCCGCTCATTCCCGAAGGCGAACTGGTGGCCGGGCGTTACGAGTTGCTCATGCATCTTGAAGAGTATTTCAACGCGAACAACGCGGGCATGCCGACGCCACCGTTCCTTGCCGACGTGCATATCCGGTTCGGCGTCTACAACGCCGACCAGAAATTCCATGTGCCGATCCTCTTCAGCCCCTGGAGCTATTCCTACTATCGCGGCAGCTGACGGGCCCGGAACTTAGAAAACTGGAACAAGAGGGATTTGAACGATGGCCGGAATTACAACTCACGTGCTGGACAACGAAACCGGAGAACCCGGCGGCGGCATGCGCATTGATTTTTCAGTGTTCGAGAACGGCGCCTACAAGAAGGTGAGGACGCTTCACACCAATTCGGACGGTCGTACCGACGGCATGATCCTCAAGCCGGACGAGACCAAGGTCGGCAAGTACGAACTGCTTTTCCATGTCGGCGAATACTACAGGAAGAAGGGCGTCGATCTGCCCGACCCGCCATTCGTCGACGAGGTGCCGATCCGGTTCGCGGTGTTCGACAACAAGCAGCACTACCACGTGCCGATGCTGTGCACGCCGTGGACCTGCACGACATATCGCGGCAGCTGATCGCACGATCCAGGCCAATGCGAGGGGGTGCGGCGGGCATGCCGCGGCCCCTTGCATTCAAAAAATTGACGGCGAGGCGCGGTCGGGGCCGGCCATCGCACATGATGCGGGAGGGGAACCCATGAGCTCAACGATCACTGCAACCGCGGACGCGATGCCCGAGCCGAATGAGGTGGATGATGCCTATCGGAAGGTTACCCGCCGGATCATCCCGTTCCTCTTTCTCGCATGGATCCTGGCCTGGATGGACCGGGTCAACATCGGCTTTGCCAAACTGACCATGCTTGAGGATCTGGCCTTCAGCCAGGCGGTCTACGGTCTTGGGGCCGGGGTCTTCTTCATCGGCTATTTCTTCTTCGAGGTGCCGAGCAACCTCCTGCTGATGCGCATCGGCGCACGCAAGACCATCGCCCGCATCATGATCTGCTGGGGGATCATCTGCGCCCTGCAGATGTTCGTCACGGTTCCATGGCATTTCTACTCGTTGCGCTTTCTTCTCGGTGCGTTCGAAGCGGGCTTCTATCCCGGCATCATTCTCTACCTGACCTTCTGGTATCCGACCAAGCGCAGGGCCCGCGCCTTCGGGCAGTTCATGGCGGCCTCGGCGGTTGCCGGCGTGATCGGCGGACCGGTCGCGGGCCTGATCATGACGAGCCTTGGCGGCGTAGGCGGGCTGGCGGGCTGGCAATGGCTTTTCGTGATAGAGGGCATTCCCTCGGTGATTGTCGGTGTGTGGGCGTTCTTCTACCTGACCGACAGGCCGGAACAGGCCGCCTGGCTGTCCGACCGTGAAAAGCAGGTGCTCAAAGAAGACCTGGAGCGGCATCATGAAAGCGGCGGAAGCCGGGAGCATTCGTTCCTTGCGGCTCTGCGCGATCCCAAGATCTGGCTGCTGATCGCCATCTTCTTCTGCATCATCTTCGGCAATTCGGCGTTGACCTACTGGGCCCCGACCATCATCAAGGATCTCGGGGTCGACAGTCCGCTGTGGATCGGCATCATCTCCGCATTTCCGTATCTTGCCGGTGCGGTCGCCATGGTGGCGAACGGCCGTCATTCCGACAGGACCGACGAGCACCGCTTCCACACCGGACTGGCGGCGCTTCTGG
>JAJFHL010000161.1 GCA_021775615.1 Hyphomicrobiales bacterium | reverse complement strand
ACCGCCTGCACGGTGTCGCCGAAGCCGGACGCCAGGTGCCCATAATCGATGATCAGGGCCGCGCCGCCAGCCGCCGCCAGCCGGGCTGAGAGCGTACGGGCAATGTCGCGGCATGCCGGCGCGACCTCCCACAGATCGCCGGCCTGCGGCGCCAGGTCCGGCGGGTCCAACGCGCCAATGTCGCAGGCATCAGGCGCCAGCCCCAGCGTCAGCGCCCCCTCACCCGTCAGTCCGACAACCCGCTCGAACCACGAGCCCGAGCGGCGCTCGAACTGACGCACGGGCAAGGCGTCGAAAAACTCGTTGGCGAGAAACACGCTCTGCCCTTCAGGCACATCCGAAAGCGACTGGTGCCATGAGACCGGTGCTCCGGCAGCCCCGAGCGCACGCTCCTGAAGCCCGCGCAGGACCGGGCTCGTCTCGACCATATGAACCATCAACTCGGCATCGAAACTCGCGATGGAGCCCAGCGTGCGGGTGACATCGGCCATCAGGGTGCCGCGGCCTGGACCCAGTTCGACGAGGTGCAGGGCCGGCGGACGCCCCATGGCATCCCAGGCATCGATGCACCACACCGCGATCAGTTCGCCGAACATCTGACTCACTTCCGGCGCGGTGACGAAATCGCCATCGCGGCCCAGGGGGTCGCGCGTGATGTAGTAGCCGTGCTGCGGATGACCGAGGCAGAGCTCCATATAGCGGTCGAGACGCAATGGCCCGTCGGCCTCGATCAGACGCTTGATCTCAACTTCGAGCGGAGTTTCCGCCAGGCTCATGCCACCGCGTCCCCGGTCCGCGACGCCCGTCTGATGAGCCACAGGCCGAGCACGATCATCGGCACCGAGAGCGACATGCCCATGGTGAAGAACCCCGCGAAGTAACCGATATGGCTGTCCGGTACGCGGAACAGTTCGATGAACACCCGTGACAGCCCGTAGACCAGGGCGAAAACGCCGCTGACGTAACCGGGTTGCCTGAGGCGCATCTGCCGGTGGGTGCAGATCCGAAGGATGACGAACAGCAGAAGCCCCTCAAGCGCGGCTTCATAGAGCTGGCTCGGGTGCCTCGGATAGCCGTCGCTCCTGGGAAAGATCACTGCCCAGGGAACATCGGTGACGCGGCCGTAGAGTTCCTGATTGATGAAATTCGCAACGCGTCCGAACAGGAGCCC
The DNA here is from genome assembly GCA_021775615.1 of Hyphomicrobiales bacterium. Taxonomy (GTDB): domain Bacteria; phylum Pseudomonadota; class Alphaproteobacteria; order Rhizobiales; family JAJFHB01; genus JAJFHM01. Next base: position 29,495 of record JAJFHL010000161.1, on the reverse strand, counting down.
GATGGGAATGCCGCAGGCCACCGCGTCCATGGTCGAAAAAAACGGGATCTTCCGCGACCGGCAGAACAGCACGACCGCGAGAATGACGCCGGCAAACCCGCCATGGAACGACATGCCGCCGGTCCACACGGCGGGAATGTCGCCGGGGTTCGCCAGGAAATGCGCCGGGTTGTAGACCAGTACATAACCCGCCCTGCCGCCCAGAAACACGCCGAGCGCGCACCAGAAAAGCATGTCGTCGATTTGAATTGGTGTTGCCGGCGGCTCCTTTGCCCAAAGCTTCGGGGTCGACACCAGCCGCTTGGTGTAGAACCAGGCAAACAGCAGTCCGACGATGTAGGACAGCGCATACCACCTGATGAACAGCGGGCCGATTTCGAAGCCGCCGAAGAAATCGAACGCGAAGGGTCCGATGCTGAACAGCACGTCATCGATATTGGGAAACGGAATGGCGGCGGCAAACATGAAGGCGTTCGGCTCTGGATCAGGATGGCCCGACAGTGCTCACGCACCGCCCACGGTGTCAAGCACCGGCGATGGAGCCCGAAAGATCAGGATCACGATGCCTCACCGGGCGGATCGGTCGCGGCGATCTCAAGCATCAGCTGGCAGAAACCCGCAACCTCGGACGCGATCTCCGCCTCGCCGTTTTCGGCGCAGGCGGCGGAGGCGTCACCGATCGCACCCTTTGGGTTCAGGTCCTCCGACATCCACGCGATGTCCGCATCGGACGAATGAAAGCCGAGCCGGCGGTGCCGCGCTTTCATCTCCGACTGAGCGCTGGCAAAGTCCTCGGCTTTCGACATGTCCACGAGATCGGGACGCAGGGCCAGCATCAAGGATGTCTCGGAGGTGCCGCCGTGAATATCCGTAAACACCTCACCGTAGCCGTAGATTTCCCGCCCCTCGCCAAGCCGTGTCCAACTGGTCGTCACAGTCAGCATGTCGTACTTGCATCTGAGTTCGCGGGCAGCGATCTCCACGGGCGCGGCATTGCCGCCATGACTGGTGATGATGACGAACTTGCGTACACCGGCCCGCGCCACGCTGGAGCCGATTTCGATCCAGCTTCGGATCGTGGTGTCCCAGTCAAGCGTCAAGGTGCCCGGAAAGCCCACATGCTCGTTGGATTTGCACACTTCGTGCACCGGCAGAAAGGTGACCGGACTGTCTTCCGGCAGAGCACCGGCGCAGCGCGCCACCAACCCCTCCGCAATGAACGCATCGACGCCGACCGGCAGGTGCGGCCCGTGCTGCTCGATTGCCGCCACCGGCAGCACGGCGATCCATTCGGACGTGTCGCCGGCAAAACCGTTTGTCGGCATGTCACGCCAGAAACGTTTGGGTGGCATTTTACTCATCACCGGCAAAACTAGCCCCAGCGGCACGGCATGGCGAGCGGGCCGCGGAACGCCCAGCCGCCGAACGGCACTTCGCCATCGAGATGCAGGCCCGTCAGCCGCGCGAAAGCACGGGGCAGCGCGACGCTGGCAATCAGCACCTGCGATGCGGCGGCCCCGGCGCAGAAATGCGGGCCCGCTCCGAAGCTGATGGACGGCTTGGTGCTGCGGGTGATGTCGAACCGTTCAGGCACCTCGAAAACGGTCTCGTCGCGGTTGCCCGAGCCGAACATGAAGAAGACCCGCTCCTCCGGCTCAAACGTGATCCCGTCTACTATGGCTTTGCGCGCCACACGGCGCGGCGACATGCCGATGGGCGAAATCCAGCGGGCATATTCCTCGAACGCCTGGAGCCAGGTGGCCCCGCCCTTCTCGATCAGAGCGAGCTGATCCGGATGGGTGAGCAAAGCCCAGATCGCTCCGGCGATGGCGTCGCGCGGCTCGTTCTGTCCGCCCGAAATCACCAGCTTGACGTTCGCGCGGACGCTTTCCATGGGCAGTCCGGCTTCGAGTTGAACCGAAAGGAGAGACTGGTCCGGCGTTTCGCACAACACCGGCACCATCTCGTCGATGTGCCGGTCGATGGACCGCGTGCAGTCGTGGCAATTGGCTTCGATTTGAGCATCGCCGGCATAATTGGCGCAGCCGTCGATCATGCCCTGGCTCACCCGGTCCATCTCGGCGAACGCCATATTGGTGAGGCCGGTGATAACCTTCAACGCTTCCGCCGAGACCGGCATGGCATAGTCTTTCACCAGATCGCCTTCGCCCCGTGGTTCCAGTTCGTCGAGGATCCGGTCCGCCGCCTCTTCGAACAAGGGCTGCCAGACATCGCGCACCGTGCGCGGCGACAGTGCGGGGAAGACGACCTTACGTTCCGCCTGATGCGCATCGCCGTCCTTGCGCATCATGTTCTCGCCCATCAGCACCGTCATCAGGCCTTCTGGCTGCCAGGAGGAAAAGATGTCGACCTTCTTCTCGTTCTCGAAGATCGCGTCACGCCGCGTGAACAGGGTCGCCGCGAGTTGCGGTACAAAGACAATCGGCGCCGAGGCGCGCATCGCCGCAAGGTCGGGATAGGGATCGGCCCAGAACCCGGCGGGGTCGATGTCGTAAACCGGCGCTGTGGACATGGCTTCTCCTTATCGTTCCGGCGCCCGGAGGCACGTGCAACGCTTAACCTGTTTGCAAATCTGCGGGCTAATACCGTCTCGCCTGCACGATCAGTCCCACAATAGTCTCCTCGCCCAGCGCCCGACAGGCCTCCAGTCGGTGCAGCCCTTCGACCAGCACAAATCTCTCGTTGCCGGGGCGGACAAGGATGGGGGTCAACTGACCGTTTTCCAGCATGCTTTCGGCAATTTGGTTGACGACCTCCACATCAAGCGTCTTGCGCCGTTTCACCGGCACATAAATTTCTTCGACCTTGAAAGTTACATTCTCCATGGCCAAGCACACTATCATCTTTCCGGCAGCGACGTAGCGCCGTCTGACGCGCAGAAATCGGTACCGATCGCTCGCGAAGCTGCGCGTCTGTTCCCCGGGGCTGGATTTTGAACGGACCGTGGGTGCATATTGGACATGTGGCTTGCAAGGCCCACGGGGTGGAGGAGAAATGTTCAGTGAAGAGAGTAGTTCACGCGATCTGCGTCGTGGTTGCCGTAATGACCGGCACCGCTGAAACACCAGCTTCGGCGATGGACTGGAAATACGTTTCTCCGGCAGACGCCGGCTTCAGGGATGATGTGGCGGCGCGACTCGACGAAGGTTTCGAAAAGGACGCGCTCGACGGTCTGCACGCCGTAGTCGTGGCGCGGGCCGGCGCCATCTTTCTCGAGCGCTACTACAGGGGTGCCGACGAGCGTTGGGGCAAAAAGTCGCTCGGCATCGTCAAACACGCCTCCCACCGCATGCACGACTTGCGCTCGGTCTCCAAGAGCGTCGTCGGTCTGCTCTACGGCATTGCGCTGGAGAAAGGCCTGGTGCCTGCCCTCGACCATCCGATTGTTGCAGGCTTTCGCGAATATGAAGATCTGGCGGCAGACCCGGAGCGCCGACGGATCACCATCGCCCATGCCCTCACCATGACGCTCGGTCTCGAGTGGAACGAGGACCTGCCCTACACCGACTCGCGCAATTCTGAAATCGCCATGGAGCTGGCGGCAGACCGCTACCACTATGTGTTGAGCCGGCCCATAATCGAAGAACCGGGCACGCGCTGGGTGTACTCGGGCGGTACAACCGCTCTCGTCGCGCGCCTCATCGAAAAGGGTTCAGGCCAGTCCCTGGCGGACTTCGCGGCCGAACACCTGTTCACGCCGCTCGGCGTTGACACGTTCGAATGGGTCGAGGGCGATGACGGTCAGGCGGCGGCGGCCTCGGGCCTCAGGTTGACGGCGCGGAATCTCGCGAAGATCGGCTGGATGATCATCGAGGACGGCAAGGCCAACGGGCGCCAGATCGTGCCGCAAGCCTGGCTCACCGCATCGTTCACGCCGCGCGTCGAAACAGAGGGCGGCCTGCGTTACGGCTACCAGTGGTGGCTGGGAACAGGTCCGACGGGCAAGCCTTGGATCGGCGGCTTCGGCAACGGTGGCCAGCGCCTGTTCCTCGTGCCGCATCTCAAGATCGTCTTTGCGATCTTCGCCGGTCGATACAACCAGGCGGAAGCCTGGCGCTTGCCGGTGAGCGTCATAACGGATTACGTGTTCCCGGCATTTCAGGGCCCCTGATTCCGGCCGTATCGGGCGCATTCAGCCGTCTGCGCCCGCGGGCCAGAGCATGCGGACGCGTCCTTTCGCACCTTGAATCGGCTGTCGTATCCACCCATAGTCAAGGCATCTCCAAACACGCAGGCAATACGGAAAATTTTCATGAACCAGACCTCAGGCCGCATATTCGACGAACTCGCCAAGGTTCTCACCAATGCCGCCGGCGCGGCGCAGGGCATGCGCGAGGAGGCCGAAACCGTCATCCGGGGACAAGCCGAGCGCATCCTCAACGACCTCGATGTGGTGCAGCGCGAGGAATTCGAGGCGGTGCAGGAGATGGCGGCCAAAGCCCGCGAAGAAAACGAACGGCTTTCCGAGCGCCTTGACGCCCTTGAAGCTGAACTCGCGGCGCTGAAAGCCAAGCCGAAGAAACCCGCCGCAAGGTCGAGAGCGAAACCCAAGCCGAAGCCGTAAAGCGATGTGAGGGGGCACCGCGAAGCAGTGCCAAACATTCCGGAGGTCCGTTGATGACAGCTCCATGGACCGTCGACATCGTGGCATGCAGGGGTAGCTCCTACGATGTCGGCATGCAGATGGCGCAGGGCTTTCGCAAGACCGCCCGCGGCAGAGCCTTCAAGCGCCGCAAGGAACGCCGCCCGTTTGCCTTCAGTCTGAAAAACGCGCAAGTCGCTCTCGAGACATACGCCCCGAACATCTGGGAAGAACTGCACGGTCTTGCCGACGGTCTTGAAATTCCGCTTGAGCGCGCCGTCGCCGAGTTCTCCAACGGCCGGCTGCGCTATCCCGCACGGGGGTGTTCGGCGGTTCTGACCGGAGGCCTTTACGGCCGGAACTACGATTTCGCCATCAAGAGCTACGACAGGATCCTGGCCGCGGTCCAGCCGCAGGGCGTCAACGCCAGCATCGGGTTCTCGGACCGGTTTACCGGCCGCGACGACGGTATGAACGAGCACGGGCTTTGTGTCGGGCTGCACTACGTCGATGACAAGAAGTGGCAGCCGGGGCTTGTCTGCATTCTCATTGTCCGCATCGTCCTCGATCAATGCGCAACGACACGCGAGGCGGTCGCCTTGCTGAAGCGCCTGCCGCATGGCCTGAGCTTCAACTACTCGCTGATCGACGCCAGTGGTGACGCCGCAATTGTCGAGGCCTCTCCCACCGAAGTCATGGTGCGCGAAGGACCGCGACTTGCCTGCACCAATCACTTTCAGTCGCCCGAGCTCGCCGCCTATAACCGCCGCAACCCGGGCTCGCACCGCCGGCTCCCGCCGCTCGAAGCCTGGGCCGATACGCAGCACAAAGCCGGCGCGCTTTTCGAGCTGCTCAACAGCTCCAACTCCCCCGTCTTCGATCATGGCTACGCCAAAGGGACCGGCACGCTCCACACATTCGTCTGTACGCCCGCCGAACGTGAAATGCTCGTCGGCGTTGGAGGCGACGCCTCCCCGGTCCGGATCAATGTGAAGGACTGGTGCGATGGTGCGCCGATCGAACCGGCCAGGCTGGAGGGACAACTGGGAGGGACACTGAAACCGTTCGATCCCAAAAAGCGTGTTCGCGCGAAACCGGCAGGGGCGGCGGGCGGGTCCGACAAGATGTTTGTCGGCGCCAATCTCGCCGACGCTGCGTTCAAGGACGTCACCTTCCAGAACGCAACATTCCGCGACAGCACCCTGGCGGGCGCCCGCTTCACCGACATCAATTTCGCCGGCGCCAGCTTCGACGACATCAACTTCGCCGACGCCGAGATCACCGCCAACTGCAATTTCGCCGGGATGCGTGTAGCCGGAGTGAGCATCGAAGAACTGTTTGCCGCCTACAGGCATTACCACCGGGAGAAAGAAGAGCGGTCGCAACAGGGTTCAGGCGAAAAGACGGACTGATTCCGGAGCCTTGGCCGACGACCTCGTGAAACGCCGGCCACGGCGCCGCGTTTTCTCGGTCAAAACACAGGGACCTCCCCAACCATGACGTTCTGCGCGATCCATGGCGTCTGTTTGCCCGAGGTTTTCTGCACGACGAGCCGTTTGAGCGGAGCATAGATCTCCGAAAGTTCAAGCACACCATTTCCGTTCACATCGAACCGGCCGTCGCGATCGGACATGATTTCGGTCAGCGCAGTCGTAAACGCCCCGCCCCCGAAAGCAGCACCCTCCAAGCTGAACTGCCGTCCTTTCGAAGCTGCCACCACGGCGAGCGAGTGCTCGCGGCTAACCAGTTCCGAAATGGCCTCGTCATTGGTGGCCAATTGGTCGATCGTTCCGGAATGGCAGGTATCAAGAAACACCAAGACACGGGCTTTGGTACGTTTCAACTCATTGCCGATGGACGGCCAAGCGAGAGCGGTCTGGGCCAATCGGTCCAAATCGGTTTCACGGGTTGCAAGGTAAAATCGGCCGTCTACATCTCGTAACCCATGACCTGCAATGAACAGCATAATTGTGTCGGTCGGCAGAGCCTTGGTCACCAACCGTCGAATTTGCCCGATCAACTCGGTCTTGAGATGCGGCTGGTCCAGCAAAACTGTCGTCTGCACCTTTCCGTAATAGGCATCCAAGGATGCCTCCGCGGTTCGGGCAAACGCCGCCGCGTCTGCTAGTGCATGCTGCAAACGAGGAAGCTGCCCGTCGTGATAGGAATCGGTCCCCACAGCAACAACATACAGGCGCCCTGCAGAACCGGAAGCATGCTGGTCCCGGGTGATCGCAAAACCCTGGGGTACGCTCTCAACGCCGTTCAGATCTACACCCTGAAGCGTAATCCAGCGCACTTCCGGTTGCACGGTAACGGCCCTGTCCAGCATCTGACGGTTCCCGCTCACCGGCAATTCGTCGATCATTCGTCCATCGGCGAAGATGCGAAGCTTTGCGAGGCCAACCGCAGAATTCATAGTGACGTTCAAGAGTAGCATTCCATCCGTCGCAAACTCGTCTGACTTCCGGGCGGTCAAAGTTACGACGGGCGGCGGATTGAGCACGGGGGCAGGATACGCACCGCCCCGAGCCGAAATTATGTCGAGCACCACATCCGGCCGCTCCAGAGCTTTGCGATAGGCATAAAATGGAAAATACCCAGACATGCCTGGAAATTTCACAAACACGAAACGGGAACCATGATGGCTGGACACGTAATAACCCTGATCGGAATACGCGATAAACTCATCATCTATGAACTTGCCGTTGAGAAGTTCCGTTGCACTGGCAACATCAAAAAGCGCAAACGCTCCGTGGCGCTTTTTGAACAGGATTGTGTTCCCGTCCTCCGAGAACGCCAATTCCTCCACCACATTGCCGCCGGGCAGTTCATCCATCAGCACGATGGGGGCCCGTTTGGCTATGTCGTAGAGCACGAAATTACGGTTCCTTCCGACTACGGCCAGATAACCGTTCACGCTTACCGAGACGGTGGCCAGCCCGGGCTCGGCCAGTCCGAGCGGGGGGTCGGCAGGGTGATATTCAGGATCATCCGATCGGCTCAGCTTGCGGGCGGCTTTTCCGATATCGCGAACGGAAACGACACCATCTCGATCCGCTTCTATGAGAAGCAACTGACCACAAAATGAATTGCCGCTGTTCATGACCGCGGAGTGGCTCTGGATCAGCCAAAAGGCCGCGGCGCCGTGCATCCAGTGCCATATGCTGTCCACAGAGTTCAGGTCAATGGACGAACTGCGCTCTCCGAAGTTGCAGGCATAAAATTCTTTCTCGTCCAGGACATGTTCGCGTATGCCCGGAAATGACGCTGCAACTTCGTCTCTCCAAGCAGCGACGGTTGAGCGCCACATGTCCCAGTCCACCTCCGCACCGTCCGGTGCGGTTGCCGACATGTGCTGGAGCGCAAACGACCTTGAGACATGCACGCCGAGCCCTTCAAGGTTCTCTTCGATACCTCGCGGAGGACCGGCCGGATCCACTCCGGACGCGGGCGCGACGAACGCACCTCTTATGGGGCGTCCCCGTATCGCTGCCGTGTCAGGCAACGCCACTGCCGCGATCTCGCGCGGCTCCACCTCGTTGTGCTGGAAGAAGTATTGAGCCTGACTGGCAGCCGTTTCGCGCACCCAATCGTTGTCGAAATCATCCAAGTCTAAGGTGTGGCTTACCAGCAGATCTCCGCCGAGGTTCCAATCATTATCCACACGTATGTCGAAACACTGGCTTACAACTGTCTGATCTGAGACCGGAACGTCTGGATCGGAGCCCTTACCAGAGAGCAAACTGGCCAGTGAACCATAGTCATCGTCGCTCCGTTCATCGACGCACAGGGCAGCGCCGTCATCCGAACCGGCCGGGCCGAAATGGACGACCGCGTTTTCCAGGCTGAGATGCAGCGCCAGATTGTTCCAGGCGTCCATCCCGAGCCCCCCCAGAAAGATTTCAATACCGCGGCGGTCTATGAGCGGGCTCAGGACTTCGGCTGCTCCGTAGCCTGCCTGCCCGGTGACAAGAACCGAATCGTTAAGCGACCATGCAACAACCACATTCGTAGCTGCCGAGGACACGTCCCTGCTTCCCAGCTCTCGCTCTACCCGACCTGTGTAGAGATCTACCAACTCGGCAGAGTGGTGCCCGTGAACGAAGGCCACGACAAATCGGGAAGATGGCGAAAAATTTGGACGGATGCCATCACGTTCAATGACCAACGCCTGTGATTCATTCTCCAGGACCCGATAGAAGCCGTCGAACACTTGCAGTACGAACTCTCGTGAACGCGAAACAATCACCTTGACCGGGGACGACACGTTGAAGCGGTCCCGTACCGCAATTGAGGGCACTCCGGGCACGACAGCGAAACTGCGTTCAAAACTCTGCTCCCGATGTAAAACCTCGTTGCCCTCATCGAATGCATCTGGCTGCTTCGAGAGAGTATCGAACTTAGGTATTTCGATCACAGCCCAGGACAGTTTGAAGGGTCCGGCCTGGTAAACGCGGAGCGTCAGAGAACCTTCACCCCCGCGCCTCATGGGTATGAACACCCTCATGTGCTGCTTATCGTGACCGATATCGAAGGGACCGTCGGCGCCCGGAGCAAGGACCAGAAATCCGTCTCCTGCGAATCGCACGCGCTCGGGCATTGAGAACATCAGATAGAGCGGCGTCAGGCAGTCAGGCACTTTTGGCGGGCGAAGCTTCCAGGTGACGTCAAGCGCGGCGCCCGCGCGAACTTCACCGCCATCCGGCACAGAAACATCGACCACGGCAGTAGCAGCCAGACCACCGGAAATATTGTCTGCCGAAAAGCACGCAGTTGATGTCGCTGCATGACTGACAGACGTTGGGTCAGAGCGAATGCCCGAGATAGCTCCCTTGAATCTGGATGGTTCTCCCGCCCCGGTCTTAAGAAAACACCATCGTGCCCGTTGATTGTACGTGAACGCCCCGCATCTGTCGTCCCGCCGGCAAGCCTCCAAGCAGTCATCCAGATCCGCACCTTTCAGCGAACGATCATTGCTGGGCGAGCGATAGTCGCCGCCGTACAGGTCGGTATCATTGAATATCCTGAAGTCGTTGGTGACGCGCGAAGCTGCAGGCTGAGTTTGCGCAGCGGCGGGCAAGCGTATGCCGGAAACGGCGCCCCTAAACTTGGACGGCGTGCCCGCCTTGGCCTTAAGAAGGCACGCCCGTACCCGTTGATTGTAGGTAAATGCCTCACATTTTCGGTCGTTCCTGCAGGCTTCCACGCAGCCTTCCAAATCCATAGATTTCAGCGAGCTGTCTCTCTTGAGCAAGCTGTAATCGTTCCCGTATAAATCGGTGTCTTTGAGAATTTTAAAGTCATCTGCAGCGAGCGACACGTTCACGGCGAACAGCAGAAAACATATCACGAACAACACGAGGGAACTTAGTGACGAGCCAAATGTGACCATTGAACTGCGCCCCCTGACACAGAGTGAAACTGCCTACCAGCTTAAAGTATAGGGCACAGAAATACGGCGCGTCATCTTGCGAAGGTCATTTCACGAAAGATTGAACCCGAGCGTCACCACAAACGCATGATCTGACACCATCGGCACCGGGGCAAGTAACACGGGTCGGTTGCTACCGTTGAAAGTTGGAGCCCGTTAGCTGTCGAAGGCCAGCAATCAGTGGACACCTGCATGGGTGGTCCGAAATTGAGATTTCCGTCTCTGGCTCGTCACAGTCGCCATCAGCCGTTATAAGGCGCTTCGGCGGTCGCGTTCGTTGCCGCCATTCCAACGAGGGTCGCTGCCTTGTCTCCCAAATTCCAGTCCATGGCGCTCTTGAGCCTGTGCGAAGTCGCAGCCCTCGGTCTGTGGTTCTCGGCCTCCGCCGTCGTCCCTTCTCTCGCGCAGGAGTTCGACCTCGGCGCGACCCACAAGGCGCTGATCACCTCTTCCGTCCAGGTCGGCTTCGTTGTGGGCACGCTGGTGAGCGCTGCACTCGGCCTCGCCGACCGGCTCGATCCGCGGCGCTTCTTCATGGTCTCGGCGCTTGTTGCGGCGACCGCCAACCTGGCGATTCTGTGGGTCGACGTCACCTCGCCCTCTATCATCGTGTTGCGCTTCATCACCGGCGCCTGCATGGCCGGCGTCTATCCGGTCGGCATGAAGATTGCGACCAGTTGGGCCAAGGACGATATGGGCCTGCTGGTCGGCATCCTTGTCGGCGCCCTGACGCTCGGCTCCGCGGCCCCACATCTGTTCAACGCCTTCGGCGGCATCGACTGGCGCTTCACCATCACGACCGCATCGATGTTTGCCTTCGGCGCGGCGCTTCTGATCAATCTCGTGGGCCTTGGTCCCGGCATCCGCCCGGCGCCCCGCTTCGACCCGGCCGCCGCGCTCTACGGCTTCCGCGACAAGGCACTGCGTTACGCCAATTTCGGCTATCTCGGGCACATGTGGGAGCTCTACGCCATGTGGGCCTGGATCGGGGTGTTCCTCGATGCCAGTTTCCGGCTCAGCCCCGGCGGCGACGACGCGTCCTTCCTGGCGCGCATTGCGACATTTGTCTGCATGGGGCTCGGCGGGGCGCTTGGATGCATCTGGGGCGGCCGTATCGCCGACCGCATGGGCCGCACCACGCTGACCATGGGGGCCATGACGATCAGCGGCGGTTGCGCCCTCATCGTCGGCTTTCTCTATGGCGGACCGTGGCCGGCGCTGGTCGCGGTCTGTTTCATCTGGGGCGCCACCATCGTCGCTGATTCCGCACAGTTCTCCTCTTCCATCGCGGAACTGTCGCCGCCGGACCGGGTCGGCACCATGCTGACCATTCAGACCTCGGCCGGCTTTCTCCTCACCCTCGTTACGATCCACGCCATGCCCTACGTGGTGGATGCACTCGGCTGGACCTATGCCTTCTCGGTGCTCGCCATCGGGCCGGCCTTCGGTGTATACGCCATGGGCCGCCTCCGCGCCCTTCCCGATGCGCAAAAACTGGCCGGCGGCAAGCGCTGAAGGTGTTTTCCCAAGGCACCAGGCTGGTGCAGATCGATTAAGTCACTCAATTACCTGATTCAATCGGTCGCACCCCAATCTGGCACAAACAGGTGTGGACACGGGTCTGCGACTCTTGCGCAGAATCATCGCCTTGGGCACCTTGCCTAAAGTTTGAGTGATTCGATCAAAAGCCCCACGTCGCGTGGGTTCTGGCAATGTATCAGCTTGGGGCGAACGGGATGCGAGGGGTCTTATGGCAGCCGTCCATTCGTTGTTTGGCGAAAACGCCAATCCGCTTGAAGTCGTTGAGCAACTGGCCGCTACGGAAGACTGGTATTTCGACCGTAGCGCCGATGATGAACTGAATTTGACTGTCACCGGCACCTGGTCCGACTATCACGTCTGCTTCAACTGGCACGAGGAACTGGAGGGCCTGCACCTGGCCTGCACGTTCGAGACCAAAGTGCCCGAAGCGAAGTGCGATGATGTCACCAAACTGATGACCCGCATCAACGAGCAGCTCTGGCTCGGCCATTTCGACCTGTGGCGCAAGGAAGGTGCGATCCTCTACCGCAACGGCCTGTTGCTGGCCGGTGGTGCGGAGGTCAACCAGGCCCAGTGCGAAACCATGCTGCGGCTGGCGCTCGAGGCGAGCGAGCGCTACTATCCGGCCTTTCAGTTTGTGCTGTGGGCCGGCAAGGACGCCGACAAGGCGCTCGAAGCTGCCCTGCTGGAGACCGTAGGCAACGCATGACACTCAAGCTTCCCGGCAGGCTGGTCCTTGTCGGCGCCGGCAAGATGGGCGGCGCCATGCTGGAGGGTTGGCTGGACCGGGGATTGCGCGGCAGCGAAATCGTCATTCTCGATCCGGGCCCGCCTCGCGAAATCGAAGCGCTGATTGCCGACCACGGCATCACCCACAATCCGCCCGTTGACAGCATCGACGATGCCGCGGTTGTTCTGCTCGCGGTCAAACCGCAGATCATGGACGATGTGTTGCCAACCGTGGTTCCGCTGAAACGCTCGAACCCGGTATTCCTGTCGATCGCGGCGGGCAAGACCATTGCAAACTTCGAGACCCATCTGACCGGCGACGCCGCCATCGTGCGCGCCATGCCCAACACCCCGGCGGCGGTCTCGCGCGGCATCACCGTGATCTGCCCCAACCCGAAGGCAAGCGCGGAACAGACGGACCTCTGCAGGGAGCTGCTCGAAGCCGTCGGCGCCGTCGCGGCGGTCGAAGACGAAGGCCTGCTCGATGCGGTCACCGGCGTTTCCGGCTCGGGCCCGGCCTACGTGTTCCTGCTTGCCGAGTGCATGGCGGCAGCCGGCGTCAAGGCCGGCCTGCCGGAAGACCTCGCAACCCAGCTTGCCCGCGCCACTGTATGCGGTGCCGGCGAACTGATGCACCAGTCTCCCCTGCCCGCCGGCACCTTGCGCGAGAACGTCACCTCTCCCAACGGCACCACCGCCGCCGCTCTTGACGTGCTGCGCGCACCCGACGGCATGGAAAAGCTGCTGACTGAAGCCATCCAGGCCGCAACGAAGCGGTCCCGGGAGCTGGCGGGCTAGCGCCTGCTTCGCCCAATTGGCCGGATTCCGGCCCCGCACCCTTCCATTTCCCGCGTGAGCCGCCTATTTTGCAACTGAATGTGTAGAACCCTCTCAGGGAGATCGATCGATGGCACGCGCCGCAGACCCGACCAAGAAAATCGTCAAGGCGGCCATGGACCTCGCCAAGGACAAGGGCTGGCGCGATCTGAAGCTGATCGAGATCGCCGCCAAGGCCAAGGTGTCGCTTGCCGACCTGCGCGGCGTGGTGCGCGACAAGACGCAGATCCTCGAACGCTTCCAGGATCAGGTCGATGTCGAGGTCCTGGGATCACTCGACCCGGAACTTGAAAGCGAACCGGCGCGCGACCGGCTGTTCGAGGTGCTGATGCGGCGCTTCGAAGTGATCGAGCCCCACAAGGATGCATTGCGGCGCATAGCTGCGGACCTGAAAACAAGCGTGCCGGACCAGTTGGCACTGCTCGGTCCGGGCCTGCGTTCCATGGAATGGATGATGGCCGGGGCCGGCATCGAGGGGCACGGGTTCAAGGGAACAGTGCAAGTGGGCGGGCTGGCGTTTATCTATGCGTCCGTCTTCCAGACATGGCTCGACGACGACGATCCGGGCCTCGCCCGCACCATGGCGGAACTCGACCGCAAGCTCAGAAGCGGTGAAACCTGGCTGCAGAACGCCCGCGTTCCCATTGGCCTCGGCCAGGCCCTGGCGCAGTTCATTCGCAGTGCCCGCAAGCCCCGTGCGCAAGAGCCCGATCCCGCCGACACGGAACCCGCCCCTTCCAGCTAGTCTGCCATCCAACAGGACCGACCGCCATGAGCGACGCCCCCGCGCCGACCATAAGCTTCGACGATTTCCTCAAAGTCGACATTCGTGTCGGCACTGTCGTCGAAGTGCACGACTTTCCCGAGGCCCGCACGCCGGCCTTCATCCTCATCATCGACTTCGGCCCCGAGATCGGCACCAAGAAGACGTCGGCCCAGGTGACGGCGCATTATGACCGCGAGACACTTGTCGGCCGTCAGGTTGCGGCCGTGGTCAATTTCCCGCCACGGCAGATCGGCAAGCATATGTCGGAGGTGCTGACACTGGGTTTTCCCGATGGCGAGGGCCAAGTGGTCATGATCGGAGTTGATCATGCCGTGCCAAACGGCGGAAGGCTGTACTAGAGGCAGCCGGCGAGGCCGGCAATGGCGCGCTTGAAGAAGAGTGCTCCGCCATAGTGATACTGAAGCAGCGCACCAAGCAGCACCAATGCGGCGAAACCTGCGGAAACGGAAACCGCCATGATCCGATCTCTGCGCGTTTCAATCAGCATGCCGCAACCTTCTCGGGCTCGCGAAAACCGCCGTTCGCCCATTTCTTCCCCTTATAGCCGGTTTTTAACGCTCCCGCAGCCCGTTCCTGGCAGTTAGGGCCGTTTCATCAGCAGCTAATGCAGCTTAGAACTATTCAAAATAGCTGTTGCAATTGACAACGACTTGCAACTAGACTGCCGGCCGTGGAAGTTGTGAGGATCGCTGAAATGGGCTGGACCGCGTCTATCCGTCCGAAATTGCTGGTATTTGGGCTTGCCCTTTCGCTTGCGGCCGCCAGTTGGTTCACTGCCGGAACATCGTCCGCCCATATTGTCGTCGAGGCGCCGTGGCACCCGGTTGCCGCCGCGTACCGCCAGATGATGTTCATGGGTGACTTGAAGCCCGTGCCCTGGGCAAAGATCCGGGACGCCTTCACCAAACCCATTCAGGCCGCCTACGGGACCAGGACGGCTGCAGAAAAACTCACCGAAATCGACGCAAAACTGGGTGAAAAGACGTCCGCCGAGATTGCCCGCGCCATCGCCGCACAGGACCGGCAGGTGCTTTACGCCGCCGCCACGCGGAGCTTGAGCGAAGCCTTGCGGACGTATCTTGGCAATGCGGTCGCCGGCCTCGACGATCCGAGCGTTGCGACCCGTGAGATATCCCGGGCTCAGGAGCTCTACCGGGCGCTCGAGAACTTCATTCAGCAGGCCGACCCGGACGGCTACCGCAGTATCGGACGGGCCTGGCTGACCATGACCAGCACCGCGGGCTCATCGGGCGTCCTCGGCTCCGGCGGGTCCTCGCCCGACCGCGAACGCTATCTCGCCGCCAACCAGGTGATTGTCGACTATCTCATAACCAATTTCGAGCCGGAAGCCTTCACGTTGCGCAGCAAGCTGACGCCCCTGCCCGAATCCGTGGTCGCGGCAAACGGCAATGTTCGCATCGCCCCCTGGCTGCCGCCGGGTTCCAATCTCAACGATCAGGATCCCCTGCCCCTGCTGGTGCTGAATTTCGAGATGCAGGGCATTGAGGAATCCGATCTGCCTCTGATTGCCTATGGCGACATGCTGTTCGACAGCCCTGAGATCTTTGGTGATCCGGCAACGTCGCTGGGAGTTACCTGTTCGACCTGTCACAACCGGAGCGACATCAACAACTCCCTGTTCATCCCCGGCATCACTCATCAGCCCGGCGCCATCGATGTCGACGGCGAGTTCTTTAACGCCCGTTTCAACGACCTGCGCAATGACGGCCTCGACATCCCCTCGCTGCGTGGTCTGCGCTTCACCGGCCCCTATGGCCGCGACGGACGCTTCGCCAGCCTCCGCGAGTTCACCCGCAACGTCATCGTGAACGAGTTCGCCGGCGCCGAACCGACGCCCTTCATGCTCGACGCCATCGTCGCCTACATGCTGGAGTTCGACTTCCTGCCCAATTCGAAGATCACCGGCGACGGCAAGCTCACCGCCGAGGCATCCGATGCGGCGCGGCGCGGAGAGGTATTGTTCAACAAGCCCTTTGCCGAGATGCAGGGCAAGTCCTGCGCCACCTGCCACATTCCCTCGGCCAACTTCCTCGACCGACTGTCGCACGACATCGGATCGCAGACCGGCAGCTACGCCAACAGCCAGACGGCAGCCTTCGACACCCCTACCCTGCTCAGCATCCGCTTCAACGCACCCTATTTCCATGACGGGTCTCTGCCGACCCTCGGTGCGGTGGTCGACTGGTTCAACCTGCGCTACGGGCTCGGGTTGAGCGAAGCCGAACGCTCGGACCTCACTGCCTATGTCGAAACCATCGGCGACGCCGATGAACCCTATGAGGTCTACAAGGGCCGCCACACGCCCTTCCGCCTGGCTTTTGAAGAACTCACCACCTTTGCCAGCACGCTGGAGATGCTCATCCCTGCCCGCGATGCGTTTCACGCGAAGCTGATGATCGACACGGTTGCCTCCGACCTCGCTCTCGATGCCGCGGCCATGGCCAACCTTACCGCCAAGCCCAAGGTCTACGAACTTGCCGATCTCCTGATGGATGTGGGCGCTGCAATCGATGCCGAAGACTGGGACCAGGCACAGACCCATTGGCAGGCCTTCAAGGCGCTTCAGGATGAATATGATGCCGCAATGTACTGATTTACCGTCACGGTTCGGGCTGAACCGCCGCCAGATCCTGGCCGGCGGCGGCGCGCTCGCCGCTTCATACATTGGATTAGGTTCGAAACCGCTCAAAGCGTCGGAAGGGCTCGTCCTCGCTTTCATCCCGCAGGAAAACCCCGAGAAGCTCCTCGGCGACATCGAGGTCATCTCCGCCTTCATCTCACGCGAAACCGGTGTCCCGGTAAGCGGGTTTGTCACGTCAGATCACGCCGCCGCCGTCGAGGCGCTGCGCAACGGCGATGCGGACATCTCCTTCATGGGCGCCCTGCCCTTCGTCATCGCCGAACGCGAAGTCGGCGCCGAGGTCATTCTGTCGGAAGTCTACCGCGGCAAACCGGTCTATACCGGCCGCCTGTTCGTGCGCCGCGACAGCGGCATCGCAAGGATCGAAGACCTGCGCGGCAAGTCCATCGCCTTCGCCGACCCGATTTCGGAATCCGGCTATCTCTATCCGTTGCAGATCTTCGTCGATGCCGGCCTGCTCGAACAGGGGCAGGACCCCAAGGCCTTCTTCGGCGAGGTCTACTTCGCTGGCGGCTATCAGCAGGCCATGCAGGCGATGGCGACCGGTCTGGTCGATGCTGCAGGCGCCAGTCAGTACGCCGAGCTTCTGCTTGGGGCGGAACAGCAGACCCAGATCCACTGGATCGGCGAGAGCGAACTCATCCCATCCCATGTGGTTATTGCGCGTATGGGTCTCGACATGTCGCTCAAGGCAAAATTCGTCGCCGCGATGCTGAAGCTCAACGAACCCGCCAACAAGTCGCTTCTGACGCATGTTTACAGTCCCGATGGCTATGTCGAGGCGGATTCCAGCATGTTCGAAGGCGTGCGCGAGCTGGCCCGCGCCTACGGTTACCTGAGGTGAGTGTGATGGCCGATGTCGCGCAACAGATCCTGCTCTCTGAGATTGCGTTCTCCTATCGCAGCCAGAATGCCCGGGTGCTTGATATCGACCGTCTTAGCATCGACGCTGGCGAGCAGGTTGCCTTCATCGGCGCCACCGGCGCCGGCAAGACCACATTGTTGCGCCTCATCGACGGCCGCCTGTTCGGCTGGACCGGCCGGGCCGAAGTCCTGGGCCGCACCCTCTCGCCGCGCCGCGCGGCACCGCGCAACTGGAATGCCAATATCGGTTTTGTGTTCCAGGAATATGCCCTGATCGAACGTTCGACGGTATATCAGAACGTCCGCAACGGCCGCCTCGGGCGCACTCATTCGGCTCTGTCGCTGGTCGGCCTGTTCAGCGACCGCGACGAAACGGCCGTCACCGAGGCGATCAACGATGTCGGCCTGTCGGACCTCGCCGACCAGCGCGTCGACCAGTTGAGCGGCGGCCAGCGCCAGCGCGTGGCGGTTGCCAGATGCCTGGCCCAGGAACCCAAGGTCCTGATCGCCGACGAGCCGGTATCGAGCCTCGACCCGACAAGCGCGGAGAAGGTCCTCGACCTGGTGCGGGCCTGCGCCGAGGCGCGCGGCGCCACCTTGCTGATCAGCTCGCACCAGCCGAAGCTCGTTGCGCAGTATGTCGACCGGGTGGTTGGACTGAAGGAGGGGCAGATCGCCTTTGACACGCCTGCCGGCGCCGTCACACCGGAGCAGCTGGGCAGCCTCTACGGCTGGCATGTCGCCGACACCGCGGCCCGCTCCGCCTGATCCGCATGACCTCCGAACAGCGCATTTCGCAGCAACGCCGGCGCGTTGCCGACTGGTCCGGCTTCATGGTCACCGTAACCGTCGGCGTGCTCGTCGTGTGGGCATGGGTCGCCACCGACATCGATACCGGGCGGCTGGCCGACAGCGGCGGGCGCATCGGCGCCTTTCTCGGCCGCATGTTTCCGCCCGACTGGTCGGTGCTGCCCACCGTGATCGACGGTTCCCTCGAAACCTTCCACATTGCCCTGCTCGGCACCATCGCAAGCATCGTGCTGTCGCTGGTTCTGGGCGTCCTCGCGGCACGGACCGTGACCCCGCCGTTCATTCATATGCCGCTGAAGTGGCTGCTGGCGGCAATCCGCGCTATCCCGCTGATCCTGGTCGCCATGCTGATGGTCGGAGCGGTCGGTCTGGGGCCATTGCCCGGCATTCTTGCGATCGCGTTTCACTCGACCGGCATGCTGGCCAAGTTCTATGCCGAGGCAATCGAGGGCATTCCGGCCGGATCGCTCGCCGCCCTGGACAGTGCAGGGGCGACATGGCTGCAGAAGCTGCGTTTCGGCGCTTGGCCTCTGATCGCGCCGGATCTGGTGCGTGACACCTTGTTCCGGTTCGAACTCAATATCCGCGAGTCCCTGGTGCTCGGCCTGGTCGGCGCCGGCGGCATCGGCTTCTACATCCAGACCTATGTCCGCACCTTCCAGTACGACAAGGCGGCCACCCTCACCATCGTCGTGGTGATCTTCGTTGTGCTGATCGAACTGGTCAATCACGTCGTGAGAGCGGCTCTGAAGTGATCCCAAACGAAAACCCCCTTCCCGTTGCGAGGAAGGGGGTTTGCGGAAATCTCAGTCTTCCAACGCCGCGTAGGCGGCCCCGGCCCTACCAGGTGCGAACGATAAAGTCCGTACCTTTTTTCGTTGTTTCGCGCGGATCGATACCGTTATCCGAGATGACAAGATACGATGCCGGCGTCAGCATGGCTTCGATACGGCGGCGAATGCGGTCGGGGATCTCGATCCGCTTGAGCGCCTCCAGCGCCGTCACCGAATTGGCTTTCTCCAGCGTTTCTTCATCGTTGATGTGATCGGTCGAACGCGGCGGGCGGCTCTGCTTCAGAGTCACCGCTGTCCACCGTGCGGTCGTCGCCTCGGTCTCGAAATGCATGGCCGTATAGACATGCGTACCGAGCGGCTCCGTGGGTTGATTGATGGTCACCGGCTCATCGAAGATGTCGACCATACCCTGGCGCACGTAAAGATGTCCGGTGCTGTAGCGCCAGGTGCCCGTTGCCTTGTTGAGGTGTTTCCACAGCTCCTCGGATTCGGTCCCGGTGACCTTGAGGCCCTGTTCCTTCTGGAACTTCTTGATGGCAACCCGGGTATCCCTGCCCTGCTGGCCGTCCGGAGCGCCGACGTCATAGCCCAGCTGGTTCAGCATCGCCTGAATATCGATGATCCGTTCACGCTTGGTGCGGCGGGTAATCAGAATGCGCAGGGGTCGCTCATCGCGTCCTTCGTAGACATGCATCGTTTCCGTTGCGATATCGATGGCCGCCGTCGCGGGATGATAGGTCGCAACCTGCCGCCTGTCGGCTCCGTTGAAAGCAGGCGACGCGCTGGCTTCGTCCTGATCCGAAGGTGCCTCGGCGGTTTCATCCGTCCCGCGCGTTGCCGCACTGAGATATTTCGGGTCGAAGATGGTGGCAAGCGGTGCCGGCTGGAACAGCTTGGCGTGCTTGATCTCGTGCACCTTGTCATCACCGGTGGTGATCAGAACCTGGCCACCCTTGTCGGTCATCCCGAACAGTTGCCGGGCGAAGGCATGCGGCATGCGCACGCAACCATGCGAGGCCGGGTAGTTCGGAACGACGCCGGCGTGCAGCGCCACGCCGGACCAGGTCAGACGCTGCATGAACGGCATCGGCGCGTTGTTGTAGAGGTTCGAGAAGTGCGTACGGTTCTTCTGCAGGATAGAGAACACGCCGGCGGGTGTCGTGTGCCCGGCCTTGCCTGAGGAAATCCGGGTGGTTGTGATCTGGACACCGCCCCTGTAGACGGTCATGGTCTGCTTGGGCAGGGAAATGACGATCTGAAGCGGCTCATTGTCATCAACCTGCGGCCAGCTTGCCGGTGTCGACTGAACCGTTTTTTTGGTCTTTTTCCTGTTGCGGCGGGTTTCGGCCTGCTGACGCTGGCGCTTGCGGCGAAGCTCTTGTTTTTTCCGTTGCTTTCTAAGCTGTGCCTTTGACGGCGATGACTGGAACAGATCCTTCAGCCAGGACGACGCCGCGGCGGGTTCGGGCGCCTGGACCACCAGCCCCGCAGCGATGCACGCGCAGGCCAGCCAGCGGAGGCGGAGCAATGAGAGGGGTTTTGGTAAGGCGTTATTGTTGTCCATCCTCAACCTCGATTATGTCGTATGTGGAAAAGTTAGGTTCGCCACACGCTACTTTCAACTCAGGAACGCCAAGATTCTGTTTCGAATCTGGTGCTTAGAGTCCTAAAAGGACCACTGCAGGGGTCAAGTGAAATTCCCCGGCGATCTGTATTTTTGGAGGCGAGCGGCACAAAAATGTCACACTTTCCGGAGCGATTCGCCATGATTCGCCCCGCCCTTCGGGCAAACGCTGCACCAGCGCTGCTCCACGAGTGAAAGCCCAACGCAAAGATGACCCCACCGGCTCAGTCCCAACACAACCATGATTCACCCGCGGTCTTGAGTGATCTGGTCACCAACGCCGGTGCCGCGCAGGAACGTCTGACCGAGATAACACAGAGACTTGTGCGCATCCCGAGCGAGACGCCTCCCAGCGACACGCGCGCCGCTGCCGCCGCCGTCATGGAGATTCTGGAGGATATTGACGGCGCGGAAACAACGCTTCACCGCTCTGAACACCCGATCGACAATGTGGTTTCGGTTCTCAGGGGCAGCCGGCCGGGCAAGCGCCTCGTGCTGAACGGGCATCTCGACACCTATCCCACGGGCGACCGGGCCGGCTGGTCCGACGACCCGTTTTCGGCGCGCCTAGAGAACGGCCGGATTTATGGCCGCGGAGCCGCCGACATGAAAGGCGGCATCGCCTGCGCCATCGTGGCCTTCGAGTGCATGGCGCGGCACCGCGACGCCTGGGCCGGCGAACTGGTCCTGACGCTGGCCGGTGACGAGGAGCGCATGGGCGAGCTTGGCACGAAGTTTCTGCTCGACACCGTGCCCGAGGCGAGCGGCGACGCCATGCTCTGCGGCGACGTCGGATCGCCCCTGGTGCCACGCATCGGCGAAAAGGGCATGATCTGGCTCGACGTCTTTGCCATCGGCCACCCGGCGCACGGCGCCCATGTCCATCGCGGCGCCAGCGCCGTCGACCGGTTGCGCCAGGCGATGGATGCCCTGGCAACCCTGAGGGACCGGCCCATCGACATGCCGGCCGAGATCCGCCGGACCATCGAGGCCGCCAAATCCGTGTCGGAGCCGCTGGCCGGCGACGGAGAAGCGCAGGTACTGCAATCCATAACCGTCAACTTCGGCCGCATCGAAGGCGGACTGACCGGCAATCTGGTCGCCGACAAGGCGGAAGCGAACATCGACATCAGGCTGCCCAACGGCACCAGCGTGGCCGAAGTCGAAGCCGAGATCGGCCGCCTCCTGGCTGCCATCGAGGGCATAAATTTCGACGTGACGCGCCGCTACGAGCCGAGCTGGACGGACCCTGACGACCCCTTGGTCGCCGCCGTCTGCGCCGCGGGCAATGCCGTTCTCGGCACCGATCCGGTGCCCAACGGCCGTATCGGTGGATCGGACGCCAGGCTCTACCGCGCCGCCGGTATCCCGACCGTGGTCTGCGGCCTCACCCCGCACAATCTGGGCGGCCCGGACGAATATGTCGAGATCGCCGAACTGGTGACGGTTGCCAAGATACAGGTCCATGCGGCATTTAGGTATCTTTCGGCACGCTAACTCCAGGGTTCAAAGACAATAATGCAAACCACCCGCGCCTATGGCGGCATGGTCGTCGCGCCTCATCATCTGGCCGCGGCGGCCGGTGCCCGCGTTCTCAAGGAAGGCGGCAACGCCATCGAGGCGATGATTGCCGCCGCCAGCACCATCCCGGTTGTCTATCCGCACATGAACTCGATCGGCGGCGATAATTTCTGGCTCGTCTACGCTCCCGGCCAAGACCCGATCGGCATCGACGCCTGCGGCGGTGCCGCCGGCCGTGCCGACATCGACTTCTACCGCGCCCTGGGTCACGAGACGATCCCGCAGCGCGGCCCCCTGGCGGCACTGACGGTGGCCGGCGATCTTTCCGGCTGGGGCGCGGCCGCCCGCATCAGCGCCGAGCGCTGGGGCGGCACCATGCCATGGTCGCGCCTTCTGGAAGATGCTGTCCATCACGCGAAGACAGGGGTCGCGGTCACCGGCAGCCTGCATGGCGAACTGGCCGGCAAGTGCGCCGAACTGAAGGGCCAGCCGGGCTTCGCCGAAACCTTCCTGCGCGATGGCAAGGCCCTGCCCGTCGGCGCCAGGCTGCGGCTCGAGAAGCTTGCCGCGACGCTTGAGCACCTGGCCCGCTCCGGATCTGAAGATTTCTACCGCGGCGACATGGCCCGCACCGTGGCGGCGGATCTCGAGGCCGTCGGCAGTCCGGTGCAGTTGGAGGATCTGGAACGCCATCACGCGCTTGAACTGAAACCGCTCGAGGTTCAGGCGGCCGGGCACCGCGTCTTCAACATGCCGCCCCCGACCCAAGGGCTCGCCTCCCTCATCATCCTCGGTCTCCTGGAGCGCCTCGCTGTCGATGAGGCGGACGGCTTCGACTACGTGCATGCACTTGTCGAGGCCACCAAGCAGGCCTTTCGGGTTCGCGATACCTATGTCACCGACCCGGCTTACATGACCCGGGATCCGGCCTCGTTCCTGACCCCCGATGCGCTTGACGCCATGGCGGCCGACATCGACCGGGCCCGCGCCGCGCCCTGGCCCGACGCAAGCCCCGCCGGCGACACGGTCTGGCTCGGCGCGGTCGACGCGCAGGGCCGCGCCGTCAGCTTCATCCAGAGTCTCTACTGGGAATTCGGCTCCGGCGTTGTGCTGCCGCAAACCGGCATCACCTGGCAGAACCGCGGCGTCAGCTTCAGCCTCGATCCCGAGCACCACAACAGCCTCAAACCGCACCGCCGGCCGCTGCATACCATCCAGCCGCCGCTGGCCCTGTTGTCGGACGGACGGGTCATGCCTTTTGGCGCCATGGGCGGCGAGGGCCAGCCGCAGAGCCAGGCCATGGTCTTTTCGCGCCATGTCATGCACGGCCAGGACCTGCAGGCCTCGGTTACCGCGCCGCGCTGGCTGCTCGGGCGCACCTGGGGCAATGACGCCACCAGCCTGCGCATCGAGAACCGCTTTCCGGACGCACTCTACGAGGCATTGCGGAAGGCCGGTCATCCGGTCGAGATCCTGGGCCCGTTCGAAGAGATCATGGGCCACGCCGGCGCCCTGGTGCATCACCCCGACGGCCTCATCGAAGGCGCCTGGGACCCGCGCAGCGACGGCGCCGCCGTGGGGGTTTGACCGAACGCACCTAAACCGGGATCTGAAGCACTGCCTTGAGGCCACCCAGAGCGCTTTCGCTCAGCCTGATATCGCCGCCGTGGCTGCGGGCGATGTCGAGGGCGATGGCGAGCCCGAGACCGGAACCGCCTTCATCCTGGTTGCGGGCATCATCGATGCGGAAGAACGGCCGGAAGACATCTTCGCGCAGTTCCTGCGGGATGCCCGGTCCGTTGTCCTCGACCGTAATGGTCAGATAGCGCTCGTTCGCATTGGCGGTGACCACGACCTGGTCTGCGAACCGGCTGGCATTGTTTACAATATTGCCGACGCATCGCTTGAACGCGTTGGGCTTGGCGCGGAACTCGACGCCCTTGTCGGCAACGATCCTGATCTTGCGCCCCGCCACCTGCACGTCCTGCTTCACCTTGGAGAGGAGCTTGTGCAGATTGATGTCGGCGCTGGCTTCGTCGCCGTCGCCGCGCACGAAGGCAAGATAGTCCTCCAGCATGTGTTGCATTTCGTCGACATCGGCGCGCAGGTCGCGCACCTGTTCGTCTTCCTCGAAAGTCGCAAGCTGCAGCCGGAAGCGGGTCAGGATCGTGCGCAGGTCGTGGCTGACGCCCGCCAGCATCGCCGTGCGCTGTTCCACGTGGCGCTCGATCCGCTCCTTCATGCGCAGGACCGCGCGCGCCGCGCTCTGCACCTCCATGGCGCCGCGCGGCCGGAAATCGGGCACGTCGCGGCCCATGCCGAAATTATGCGCCGCCTCGGCAAGTTGCTGGATCGGGGTGATCTGATTGCGCAGGAAGATGATCGCAACACCCAGCAGCACAACCGCCGATCCGACCATCCACAATATGAAGATGTAGGTGTTGGACGCATAGGCCCGGCTCTGCTCGGTGACGAATCGGAAGATCAGGCCGCTGTCCACCTTGACGCGAACATCGACGAAACCGGTTCGGCCAAGCGTATCCAGCCAGAACGGCCGGCCGACGCGCTTGGTGATCTGCTTGGAGAGCTTGATGTCGAGCAGCGAAAAGAATGGCTTTGGTGCCGGCGGCGGCAACTCGGCGTCATGCAGAATAGAAAACCCGAGACGCAAATGCTGGTTTGCCATGGTGACGAACTTGAGTTCGTCATCATCCGTCATGTCGGTTTCTTCGTACGTCTGAACCAGGAAGGCGATTTCCGCGGCCACCGAGCGCGACAGCCGCTTGGTCACCTGGTCCCAGTGCCGTTCCATGAAGATGAACGCCATGATCGACTGCAACAGCACCATCGGCGTAATGATGATGATCAGCGATCGTGGATAAAGACCTTCCGGCAGATGCCGTTCCAGGAATCGGTTGAACCTCCGCCGCAGCGTCAACGGCAGGTCATGTTGTGCATGTTCCGGTATCGCGACCATCAATGGCGCCTTCAGTCCGTGTACAAAATATATCCCGCGCCACGCACGGTCTGCAGATAGACCGGGGTTGCCGGGTCGGCTTCGATTTTGCGGCGCAGGCGGTTGATCTGCACGTCTATTGCCCGCGCCCCGCCGCTTTCATCCTTGTAAAGTTCGTTGCGCGAAATGGCCTTGCCGGGCTGACGTGCGAAAAGCTGCATGAGCTCGCGCTCGCGGGTCGTCAGCCGCACCGTCTCCCCGTCGCGGGTTAGCTCGCCGCGCTCCACATAGAACGTCACCCGGCCAAGCAGGATCTCCGAGGGCGCTATGATCTCCGGCCCCTTGCGTCTCAGGACGCTTTGGATCCGCAGCAGCAACTCACGCGGCTCAAACGGCTTGGGCAGATAGTCGTCGACGCCGACCTCCAGTCCCTCGATCCGGCTTTCCACCTCCGACCGCGCCGACAGCATTAGGATCGGCAGTTCGGTTTCCTTGCGCAGGCCGCGCGCGAAACTCATCCCGTCCTCGCCCGGCATCATGATGTCGAGCACAATCAGATCGAAGGCCAGTCCCTGCATCTGTTCACGCGCCTCGCCGGCCGAGCTCGCGGTGGACACGCGAAATCCGTTCTCACTCAGGAACTTCTGCAGCAGCTGGCGAATCCGTCGGTCGTCATCGACCACCAGGATATGCGGTGCGTCATCGACAATTGGCACTGGCGTGTTGTGTTTCGCCATCTCTCTCGCGTCTATTCCGGCTTCACAATCAGGCGCCGTACATTAGCACGGTCCTGCGCATTGATCAGATGGAACAGCACATCACGGTAAAACCCGTGTGCGTCGCCGTCGCAAGCCGACAGGGCTGCCCGGATCCGGTCGATCTGCGGCGCTGCAAGCTGCTGTGCCAGGTCCTTCCCGGATTCGGTGAGATACAAGAGCCGCTGTCGCCGGTCCGTATCGCCCTCCTTCTGGAACACGAAGCCGGTTTCGATCAGTTCGCGCAACACCCGACCGAGGCTCTGCTTGGTGATCCGCAGGATGTCGAGCAGCTCCGCCACCCGGATACCAGGATTGCGGCCGACGAAGTGCACCACCCTGTGGTGCGCCCTGCCGAAACCGTATCCTTCGAGGATCTCGTCCGGATCGGACGTGAAGTCGCGATAGGCGAAAAACAGCAGCTCAATCAGCTCGAGCGTCTGTTCCTCGGACAGTTCAGCCGCCCCGGCTCCGCCGGCGGAGCTGAGGAGGTCCATTTTTTCTTGCAAATTTATGTCAGCCATATTGACATATTTTAATCGGATCGTTACTGCTCGTCGAGCATAAACGAAAGGATTGTTCGGACACGGTCTCAATTCGACTCAAATATTTCGCTACCGCATTTGACATAAGACAATATGCCGGTGCGGCGAACGGGTCATAACGCGAGCCTTATAGGCCGAACCTACCGCGAGTGCAAAGTATCAGCCCGGTGCCCCGGCAATACAGATTAGCGGGTCACTGCACGTTTAGGAGATAAGTAACATGGCCGGTCAGGCGTTTGATCAGCGCGAGGGCGTCATCTGGTACAATGGGGAACTGGTTCCCTGGGCCGACGCAAATGTGCACGTTTTGTCACACGGTCTCCACTATGCGAGTTCCGTGTTCGAGGGCGAACGGGCCTATGGCGGCGAAATTTTCAAGCTGCGCGAACATACCGAGCGCCTCTTCCATTCCGCCAAGCGCATGGACATGGTGATCCCCTACACCGTCGATGAGATCGATGATGCCTGCAAACAGGCGCTGACGGCACAGGGTTATCAGGACGCATATGTGCGCCCGGTGGTCTGGCGCGGCTCGGAAATGATGGGTGTCTCCGCCCAGTCCAACAGGATCAACGTCGCCATCGCCGTTTGGGAATGGCCGTCCTACTTCGACCCCGAAGAGCGCAAGAAGGGCATCCGCCTCGACATTTCAGAATGGCGTCGCCCGGACCCCGCGACCATCCCCTGCGACGCCAAGGCGGCCGGCCTCTATATGATCTGCACCCTGTCGAAGCACGCCGCGGAGAAAAAGGGCTATGCGGACGCTCTGATGTACGACTACCGCGGCCTCGTCGCCGAAGCGACCGGCGCCAACATCTTCTTCGTCACATCGGACGGCATCCTGCACACGCCGACGCCCGACTGCTTCCTTGACGGCATCACCCGGCGCACGGTGATCGGGCTCGCCAAGAAACGCCAGATCAAGGTGATCGAACGGGCCATCAAGCCGGAAGAAATGGCCGACTTCGACGAGTGTTTCATCGTCGGCACCGCCGCCGAGGTCACTCCGGTTTCGGAAGTCGGGCCCTACAAATTCACACCCGGCGAAACCACGCTGACGCTGGCCGACGACTATGTTGCCGAAGTCCAGCCCAAGCAGATGGCGGACGCGGCCGCCGGCTAGGGCTTGTTGCGTTCAATCTGCACCGGCCCACGCCCCCTGCCCAACCACCCCCAGGGTACCTTTGTCGGGTGGTTGGGCAGGGGGCGTGGGCAGGCGCCGAATCACATAAAGCGCAACGCGCTTTACGCGAATGGATTAACGCTCCCCATGAGAGGTCTCTCCCGGGAGCGTTTTTTTTGTTATACGTCTGAAATTGTTCGGCCGCCCATGAGTGACGCGGTCACGCAACGTTCACCGTGTAACTTGGTATCGTGCGGTGAACGCGCTAAAAACGGCAGCGAATCGATGCAATCGGAGGATCAGCCCCAATGAATACACTCACGGCCCCGCTCAAATTGAGTGCGCTGCTTGTGTGCCTGTTCGTTCTGGTGCTTACGCAACCCCTTGCCGCCCAGTCCAAAAACAAACTGGTCGGCGCGGAAATCCGGGCCATCGTCGAAGGCGGTCAGGAGACCGCCGGCAACGACGATGAGGACGAACGCCTCATTCAGGTGATGCTCTATTACGAAAGCCGCAGCTTCAAACCGATCTGGGTGCGCGACAACGGTCCCAAGACCAAAGGCAAGCGGCTCTTGGTGGTGCTCCAGAATGCCGAAACGCATGGGCTGGTTGCGTCCGACTACCGGGTCAACGAAATCACCGAACTCATTGCAAAGACGGATCATCGATCGCTGGCCGAACTCGACCTCCTGATGTCTCGCGCCATGATCGACTTCGGCCGCGACCTCAACTCCGGCCGTGTCGATCCCGCGAAGTTCAACCGCGAGATCACAATCTATCCGCAAAGGCTTGGCGCGACGACACTGCTCGACGGCGCCGAGGCGGCCGATAACATCGAGCCCTATCTTGAAAGCCTGGCGCCGGACACCCCGCGCTATACGAGGCTCAAGCAAAAGCTCGCCGAATACCGCGCGCTGGACAAGGCCGGCGGCTTCATCGAGATCCCGGCGGGGGAAACCCTCAAGCCGGATATGGAGGATCCGCGGCTCGACACCCTTCGCAAGCGGCTGATCCAGATGGGCGACCTTGAGGAGGGCGCGCATACCGGCAACGTCTATGACGGCGCCCTGATCGACGGCGTCAAGAATTTCCAGTACCGTCACGGCATTGATCAGGACGGTGTCATCGGTCCGGCGACCCTTGCCGAGTTCAACACCCCCATCGACAACCGCATCGAAACGCTCGAACTCAACATGGAGCGCCGCCGCTGGATGCCGCCGACCTTCGGCGAGTTCTACGTCTTCATCAATCTGGCCGACCAGTTTCTGAAAGTTGTGAAGGACAAAAAGACCATCCACACCGCGCTGCTGGTTGTCGGCAAGCCGTTCCATCGCACGCCGGTCTTCTCCGAGGCAATGAAGTATGTCGTCTTCAACCCCTACTGGAAGGTGCCCTATTCGATCGCGACCAAGGAGTACCTGCCCAAGCTGAAGCGCGACCCAGGGGTGCTGGAACGCCAGAACATCCGCGTCATGTCCGGCAATAACATTATCAGCCCCTACTCGGTCGACTGGGCAAGCTACAGCCGCAAGAACTTCCCGTTCCGGCTGCGCCAGGACCCGGGCCCGAAGAACGCACTCGGACGCATCAAGTTCATGTTCCCGAACAAGCACTCGGTCTATGTCCACGACACGCCGTCCAAGTCCCTGTTCTCCAAGTCGACACGCGTCTTCAGCCACGGCTGCATGCGCGTACAGCACCCCGATCAGCTTGCCGAAGTGCTGCTCGGTGAACAGGGCTGGAGCAAGCCCAAGGTGCAGGGAAACTTCTCCAGCAGAGAGCGGAAAATAGTGAGGCTGAAGGAGGAGATACCGGTGCACATCACTTATCTCACCTCCTTCGTGAACAAGGACATGAGCGCGCATTTCCGCAAGGATGTCTACAGCCGCGACGAACTGCTGGCTGAGGC
>JAJFHL010000017.1 GCA_021775615.1 Hyphomicrobiales bacterium | reverse complement strand
CCCGTTTTGTGCCCGGTACTGGCTCATCGGGGAAACCGCAATCCGGTTCTTCAGTGTGATCCCGCGCAGGGTGATGGTCTGAAACAGTCCGCTCATGCGATCGTGCTCCCGCTCTTTTTGCGGCGGCCCCGAAGGGCCGCCTCGGTGTCTTCAGGCTGCGGCATAGTTCTGTGGAAACAGAGCACGCAGGGCCTCTTCGTCGCGTTCCGACTTGAACGTGATGTCCTTACCGACATTACGTGCAGCCGTCACCGCCGGGCGCGCGCTGATGCCGTCGAACCAGCGCTTCAGATTGGCGAATGCGCCCAATTCGCCCTCCCCGAGCACCACGGCCGAGCGGTCGATCCATCCCCAGGCGGAGATATCGACGATGGTGAACGTGTCGCCAAGAATGAATTCGTTGTCGCCAATCTGCGCGTCGAGGATAGCATAGTGGCGCTTGGCTTCGTGGCGGTAGCGATTGACCGCATAATCGATTTTTTCGGGCGCCGCATGCTGGAAGTGGACCGCCTGGCCCGAATAGGGGCCGATGCCGGTGGCAACGAACATCAGCCAGGACAGAAGTTCGCCGCGATCTTCCGGGGCGCCGAGAAACTTACCGGTTTTCTCAGCCAAGTAGAGCAGGATGGCGGTGGAATCGAACACCCGTACGCCATCGTCCTCGATGGCCGGCAGTTTGCCGTTGGGGTTCACCTTGCGGAAATCCAGCGCATGCTGTTCACCCTTCAGCGTATCGACCGGAACGATCTGATAGTCGAGCCCGGCCTCTTCGAGAAACAGGGCGACTTTCACCGGATTTGGCGTCGGATGGTAGTAGAACTTTATCACCTTCGTATGTCCTTGATGTTGAGTTGCAATCTGGTCATGGCGAGAGCGACCGTCGGCATTGCGTGCCGGCGGCCGCTCTGAGCTGGCAGGGTGGCGGGCTATTCGGCGGCCGCCGCCGCCGGGGCCCATTCATATTGCGCGAACGGCGGGTCGACAGGGGTCTCCACCACATGGTTGGTGTAGTTGGAAAGCACCTTGTGCGAGATCGTGAGGATCACATCCAGAACCGTCTGATGGGTATAGCCGGCGGCGAACAGCGCTTGGAGGTCGTCCGGCTGCGGCCAGCCCCGATCGATCACCATTTTTGTGGTGAAGACCTTCAAGGCCTGCAGCCTGGGGTCGGCATAGTCGCTGCCCGCACGCGCGGTCTCGATGACGTCGTCGGGGATGTTCTCGCTCTTGGCGATGCCGGTATGCGCCGCCATGCAGTAATGGCACTCGTGCAGGGTGTTGATCGTGAACCACACCACGTGACGCTCGGTCGGCGTGAAGGACGAGTTCCGCACCGCCTCGCCGAGCGACAGGTAGGCGCCTGCGGCCGAGGGCGACTCCGACAGGGCGCCGAGAAGCCCGGGCACAAACCCGTACCTCTTCTGTATGGTCCCGATCACTTCGGCTGCGTGTTCTGGATGACTTTCTGCGGTATGGATGGGAAACTTGGACATTGTCGCTTGCTCCTCGGTGCGGGTAATATCTTGAACTGATTGGTTCAAAATAATAACTTGTACCATATGGTTCAAGACGGCAAGATGTTTTTAATGAAAGATTCTTCGAAAGGGTGCCGATGACCGGCCGCAAGCAATACAACGAGACCGAAGCGCTGGACGCCGCAATGACCGCGTTCTGGAACGATGGCTATGAAGCGACATCGGTGCAGGACCTGGAGCGCGCCACCGGACTCAACAAGTCGAGTCTTTACAACGCCTACGGCTCGAAGGAGCAGCTTTTCACCCGGTGCATGGAGCGGTTCAGCGAGCTCTATGGCCGGCGGATGCAGACCGAGCTGGACCATCCCGACTTCAGATCGGCGGTCGGAGGGTTCTTCGGACGGCTGGTCGCGCGTCTCGAGGACGAAGCGCTGCCGAAGGGTTGCCTCGCAACCATGGCGGCAATGGAATTCGGCGGTGCGGAGGGCGAGGCCGCAGGGCGTGTAGAGGCCAATCTCGATTGGATGCACCATGCATTTCGCGAACGCTGTGTTCGCGCCATCGAAGACGGTCAGTTGCCAGGGGACGCCGACGCCGCTGCGATCGCGGCGATGTTGCTTGCCATGACCCGGGGCATCGCGGTTCTCAATCGCGGCCATTCGGATCCGGACTTGGTGCGCCGGGCCGTCAGCGGAATGCTCGCCGCACTGGACGGCTGATCCGGCACGAATATTCATTTTCACGCGGCCGATCCGGCGCACGACACCCAAGATG
This sequence comes from Hyphomicrobiales bacterium, assembly GCA_021775615.1. Classification (GTDB taxonomy): domain Bacteria; phylum Pseudomonadota; class Alphaproteobacteria; order Rhizobiales; family JAJFHB01; genus JAJFHM01. The sequence goes on along the minus strand of JAJFHL010000017.1, from coordinate 13,999 downwards.
CGCGCGTCCGTCGGCATCGTAGTGGCGAAGTTTGGTTGCGCATTGTGCAACTGTGGGCGCCCGTAAAGTATTCATTAGGCATGGTGTAGTATTCTAACCGGAATCGAATTGATCCGGGGGTTGCGTGATGTTCGGGAAGCTGCGGGGCAGCATGCGCCGCTATACCAATAATAAAATTTTGACCGACGCAATTCTCTGCGCCGCTCTGATCGTCATTTATGGGCTCCTGCTCGCAGAGTACGAGTTCTTCGAGAAGATGTATGAGTATACCCGGGCCCATGAGGAATATGAGCTCGATGAACTCATCTGCGCGCTTCTGACCGCGCCGCTCTTCATCGCATTGTTCGCCTACAAACGGATCCGCGATCTCAGAACAGAAATTGCGGCCCGCAAGAGCGCGGAACTCGGCATGTTACAGCTGGCTCTGACGGATCCGTTGACGCAACTTCCGAACCGGCGGTATCTCGACCAGGAGTTGTCGCGGCGCACTGCGAAATGCGCCCGCGAGGGCGGTGGCCTGGCGCTGCTGCATGTCGCGCTCGACCGGTTCAAACACATCAACGACACCCTGGGGCATGCGGCCGGCGACCATGTGCTGATTCACGTCGCCGACGTGTTGCGCTCCTACACCCGCAGCAACGATTTCGCCGCGCGCATCGGCGATGACGAGTTCGTCATCCTCTCGGAAAACGACTGCGTGCCGGAGGATCTGGCAACGATCGCCTCGCGGCTCATCGACAAGCTGCGCCAGCCGGTGCTGTACAATCACCGGCAGTGCCATTTCGGTGCGAGCATCGGGATCGGTGTCGATCTCGCAGGCGCGACCGCCGGCGGCATCGACGGCAACCGCCTGCTGATCAACTCCGACATTGCGCTGCACCGCGCCAAGGAAAACGGCCGCGGCCGTTATGAGTTCTTTTCCGAAGACCTGCAGAAAGATTTCGAGCACGACAAGATCGTGTCCGATGAAATCCTGTCGGGGTTGAGCCGGCATCAGTTCTTCCCCTTCTATCAGCTGCAGTTCGATGCCCGGACCCTGGATGTGGTCGGCGTCGAGGCGCTTGCACGATGGCGGCATCCTGCAAGAGGCGTTCTGGCGCCTGATGAATTCATGCCCCTGGCCGAACGGTTGAACGTCGTGGCGGACATCGACGACGCCATTTTCGATCATGCGCTGAATGACTATGACAACTGGATTGCCTCCGGGATCTCGATGCCGAATGTTGCCGTGAATGTCTCCATGCAGCGGCTTCAGGACGAGGATTTTGGGCTTTCGCTGGACAAGCTCGCAGCGGCGCCGAGGCCGATATCGATTGAATTGAACGAGTCCATCTTTTTCGACGAGTATCTCGCCGAGATCGAGCACAATCTCGATCACATCAGAAAACTTGGCCTCGACATCGAAATCGACGACTTTGGAACCGGCCATGCCTCGATCATCGCGCTAACGAAGATCAAACCTCAGCGCCTCAAGATCGACCGGCAACTGGTTTTGCCGCTGGTCGGGTCGGTCCGCCAGCGACATCTGGTGCGCACCATTGTCGAGATGGCAAAGTCCCTCGACATCTCCGTGATCGCCGAAGGCGTCGAAACGCGGCAACACGCAAAGATCCTCGCAGATCTCGGGTGCGATGCGATTCAGGGATTCGGTTTCGCGCGTCCCATGTCGGCTGCCGATCTGCCGGCATTCATTGCGCAGCAGTCATGGCGCGACGAACGTGCCCGCAAAAGGCGGGGCGATGAAGCGGCAATGGGTCAATTGGCGGTGGTGGGCGGCACGGCTTGATTACCCCTCATCGCCGAACTGCCGGCGCATGCTGCGCGAGATCACCACATTCTGGATCTCGGTCGTTCCGTCCATATAGTGCCCGGCCTTGACGCAGGCGAGGTGCCGCGCCAGTGGGAAGTCGTGTTTGTAGCCGTCCGCGCCCATCACCTGCATGCACTGCGACAGGCCGGTCTGTGCGGCACGGGTGGCGAATTTCTTGGCATGGGCGGCAGGCAGCGGCACGTTTTCGCCCGCATCAATGGCGCCCGCCGCATGGGCCACCATCAGGTCGATGGCGTGCAGGTCGGTGGCGACATCGGCCAGTTGCCACTGGATGCCCTGGAAATCGGCAATGGCCTGGCCGAAGGCCTGACGCTTCAACGCGTAAGGATAGGCCACATCGAGCGCGCATTTGAGCATGCCCGAACACATGGCTCCAACCACCACGCGCGCCACATCGATGCCGCCCATCGCCGCCTTGAAGCCGTCGCCGGTCGCGATCATGGTCTGGCTCCGCGCCACCCGCACATCCTTGAACGTGAACCCGCCGGCTGCCATGGCATGACCGCCCATCAGCTCGTAGGGCCCGATGAGGTCCACACCCGGTGTGTCCCGGTCGACCAACACGCAGGCGATGCCGCGCCATCCCTCCGAAGGGTCGGTCTGCAGGTAAACCGCCAGAACGTCCGCCTTGTCGGAATTGGTGACCCAGGCCTTTTCGCCGTTGATCACCCAGTCTTCGCCGTCGCGCACCGCCACCGTCTTGAGGTTGGCGGCATCCGACCCCGATTGCGGTTCGGTGAGGAGGAATGACCCGATGGTCTGCGCCGCGCAGCTCGAGGCGAGATAGCGCTCGAGCAGCTTAGGCGAACCGTTGGCGGCGAGCGAGCGGCAGAAGTTGTTGTGCACCACCAGCGCAAAGGCCGCGGCAAAGTCGCCATAGGAAAGCGCCTCCATCACCTTCGACATGGCCGTCAGGCTGAGGCCCTCGCCACCCATGTCCCGCGGCACCAGCAGCCGGCACAGCCCGGCCTCGGCGGCCTGCGTCATCACCTCGCGCGACATCGCCCGCTGCAACTCCCAGGCCCGCGCATTGGGCGCAATGACATCGCGGGAAAAGGCCGTCGCGGCCTCGATAGCGGCGGTTTCGGCGGCGCTGAGTTGCGGGTCGGGCATGTGTACCTCGTCTGTGGTGTTGGCCGGCTTCGGCAGACTACCCTCCTTCGTCATGCCCGCGAAAGCGGGTATCCAGGGGCGCTCATACAGATTGCGGCGAACGCCTCTCTGGATTCCCGTTTTCGCGGGCATGACGGAGTGCAATTTGCGGCTACCGCGGCAGGCCGAAGAAATCCCAGAACAGCTCCATCTGTCCGTCGAGCATGTTGCGGCCGTGATGCAGCGTGCAGCCGCGTTCTCTCGCGATGCGCAGGAACGCCGTTTCATGCGGCTTCATGATGATGTCGCAGACAATCGTTTCCGGTTCCAGTGCATGCGCATCGAGCGGCAGGTCGTCTTGCGCGTGGAGGCCGCTGTCCGTGGCGTTGATGACGATGTCGAAGGCCGCCGGATGCGCCGGGGCGTCGGTGACACCAAGGTCGAGATCGGGATGGATGGTCTTTACTCTGGCCCACAACTGATCCGCCCGTTCGCCGATTCGATCGGAAAGGGCAATCTGTGCCACGCCGGCCCTGGCCAGCGAAAACCCCAGCGCCGAGCCCGCGCCACCGGCTCCCGCCAGCAGAACGCGTTTTCCGCGGACATCGATCCCGTCCTTCGCCAGCCCGGCCATGAAACCTGCGCCATCGAAATTGTCGCAGACCATGCGCCCGTTGGCCTCGCGCCGCACGCAGTTGGCGGCGCCGAGTTCCATGGCGCGGTCGTCCACCTCGTCGCAGAGCTCGAGAAATTTCTGCTTCAGCGGAACCGAGACAACGATGCCGCCGAGATTCTGGGTGCGCCGAAAGGTTTCGAACGCCTGCGGCAGGTCTTTGGGCAGCACATGCATCGCGATCATGACCGCATCGACGCCGCGTTCGACGCACATCGGATTGAACACTTCCGGCGTGGTCACGTGGGCGATGGGATGCGCCATCATGTAGTAGACTTTGGTGGTGCCGGTGATCTCCGGCACCGGTGCGCCCGCATGCCGGTCAGAGGTCATCGAGATAGGGGCCCCAGGTGTCCGACAGCGCATAGCCGAGCGGGAACGGGTCCTCCGGGTCGAGACCAAGCTGCTGCATGCCAAAGAGCCATGCCCGCCCGGTGATGCGCGGCTGCACCGCCGGCTTGCCGCCGACGAGACCTTCCGACATCAGTTCCACCTCGAACTCCGAGCCGATGATCGAACGCGACTTGGTTTTGCCGCCGACGGCGATCTCGCCGCGCGCATGCAGCGTCGCCAGGTTGGCCGAGCTTCCGGTGCCGCAGGGCGAACGGTCGGCGCGGCCGGGCATCAGCGTCGTGCAGGTCCGCACCGCGCCGTCGCTTTCTCGGCCGCGGAACATCACATAGGCGATATGGTCGATGCTCGGCAGCTCCGGGTGCTTGACGTCAATCGCGGCATTGAACGCGTTCTTGAGCGTCACCCCATGTTCGACCAACAGGCGCGCCGACCCGGGCTCGATCTTGAGGCCGATCTGATCCACGTCGACGATGGCGCAGTAGCAGCCGCCGTAAGCTATGTCGCCGCGCACCCGCCCCCAGGTCTCGGTCTCGATTTCGAAGTCGAGCTCCTCAACGAACGAGAGCGGCATATCGATACTGACCCGCTGGCAACGCCCGTCGGCACAGTGCGCCCGCGCGGTCACCAGGCCAGCGGGGGTCTCGAGCACCACCTGCGAAACCGGTTCGCGCATTTCCACCATGCCGGTTTCGAGCAGCGCGGTCGCTACGCAGATCGCGTTCGAGCCGGACATCGGGTGCGCCTCGTCGGCCTGCAGGACAATAAAGGCGGCATCGGCCCCGGGCTCGGTTGGAGGCAGCAGCAGATTGACGGAGAGCTGCACGCAGCCTCTCGGTTCGAACACCACGAAGCGGCGCAGGCTGTCGTCCACCTTGTTGATGTAATCCATCTTCTCAAGCATGGTCGCGCCCGGCAGGTCGGGCACACCCGACGTGATGATTTTGCCCACCTCACCTTCACAGTGAACGTTAATCAGGCTGACGACCTTCTTCCAGTGCATTGATGGCAGCTCCGCGCGATCGCGTTTAAGTCCCTGAACCTGACCCAAAATATCACTTGTCGGTGTTATGTCGACAGAATGATTCTCAAGTGCCAGTATGGTGCTGTGGACGAAAGTTGTACGTGAAGCGGGACGATGGCGGAAGCGGCGAAATCCAAGCGCAAACCGAACCGGGCACGCGGCACAGGTGGACTTCACGTCTACCAGTCGCTGCGCGACGAGATCCTCCAGTTGAAGGTGAAGCCGGGTTCGGCGCTCGATGAAATGAGCCTGAGCGAGCGTTTCGGTCTGTCGCGCTCGCCGGTGCGCGAGGCGCTGATCAGGCTCGCCGGCGAAGGGCTGGTGGAGATCCTGCCCAACCGTTCGACCATTGTCGCGCCGATCGATGTGCAGAAGATGCCGACCTATCTCGACGCCCTCGACATGATGCAGCGCATCACCCACCGGCTCGCCGCCATGCAGCGCGACGAGGATGATCTGAACGCCATCAAGGCGGCGCAGATGGACTTCGAACGCTCCGTTGACGAGGCCTTCAGGATCGATGTCTCCCTGCCGATCATCGCGTCGAACTACGAGTTCCACATGACCGTGGCCCGCTCCGCCAAGAACCCCTATTTCGAGGCCTTCTATCGCCGCCTTCTCGATGAGGGTCGGCGCATGCTGCATCTCCATTTCGTCTTTCAGCGCGAAGACAAGAAGCACCCGGCCGACCTCACCACCGACCATATCGATTTGATCCGGGCCATCGAGGCGCGCGACGCGGACCAGGCGGAAGCCGTGGCACACGCGCACGCGGATCAGTTCAGGGGCCGGTTCATGGAATTCGTGTCGCGCTCCCTTACCGCCGACATGCGCATCGGAGACCTGAAGAAAGACTGACGCACAAAACTTGACTCCCATTTCAGTCGACAGTATGTCGACAAATTCAACAACTCATCGCCGGATGGCGCGAGGAACAGGTATGGACGGGACGGCGCGCATTGCAGTCGACATCGGGGGCACGTTCACCGATCTCGTGCTGCTGAGCGCCGACGGGCGCAGCCACTACCTCAAGCAGGCCTCCACCCCCGACCGACCCGAGCAGGCCGTCATCGACGGTATTGCCACGTTGCTGAAGACCGCCGGGCTTGTCCCCGGCGACATTGCCGAAGTGCTGCACGGCACCACCGTCGGTTCCAACACGCTGCTCCAGAAACAGGGTGCCGTCACCGGCCTGATCACCACCAGAGGGTTCCGCGATGTGCTCGAGATCGGCCGGGTGCGCACGCCGGGCATGTTCGACCTGACATGGAAGAAGCCGGAACCACTGGTGCCGCGCCGCTTCCGCCGCGAGGTCGACGAACGGATCAGCACCGAGGGCGAAGTGCTGACACCTCTTGATGCGGGCGAAGTCGTCGCGGTGGCGCGCGGGCTGGTGGAAGACGGCGTCACGTCGATCGCCATTTGTTTCCTGAACAGTTACCGCAATCCCGAACACGAGCGCGCCGCGGAAGCCGCGATCCGCGATGCGCTTCCCGATACAGCGGTAACATCGTCGGTTTCGGTGCTGCCTGAAATCAAGGAATACGAGCGCACCAGCACGGCGGTGGTCAACGCTTACGTGCTGCCGGTGCTGCAGTCCTATATCGCGCGTCTTGAAGCGGGCCTGGGCGAGGCCGGCATCGATGCGCCATTGCTGGTGTCGAATTCGAACGGCGGCCTGGCGGCGGCGAAAACGGCGCAGGAAAAGCCGGTCTTCTTCATTTCCTCCGGCCGCTCCGCCGGTGTTGTCGGCGCCACTCATATGGGCCGCGCGGTGGGCGAGGACAATCTCATCGTCTTCGACATGGGCGGCACTACTGCCTCGGCGGCGCTGGTCCATGATGGCAAGCTGTCACGCACCAACGAATATGAGTTCCGCGCCGGCATCTCGACGCCGAGCCGCTTCATCAAGGCCGGTGGCTATATGATGCGGGTGCCGACGGTCGATGTCGCCGAAGTCGGCTCGGGCGGCGGTTCCATCGCCTGGGTCGATGCCGGCGGCCTGCTCAATGTGGGCCCGCTATCGGCCGGCGCCGAACCGGGGCCGGCCTGTTACGCCATGGGCGGTGAAAAGCCGACGGTGACCGACGCAAATGTCGTGCTCGGCCTGCTTCCTGAAACGCTCGCCGGCGGCAGTCTCGATCTCGATGTGAGCGCGGCCCGCGCCGCCATCGGCCGCGATGTTGCAGAGCCTCTGGGCCTCTCGGTCGAGGACGCCGCCATCGGCATCCGCGACGTCGCCAACGTCAACATGGCCCGGGCGATCCGCGCGGTCACCGTCGAACGCGGCGTCGATCCGCGCGACTTCACGCTTCTTGGGTTCGGTGGCTCGGGTCCGGTGCATGCCTGCGATCTGGCCCGTGTCCTCAATGTCGGCCGCGTGCTGTTTCCGCCCATGCCCGGCGTCTTCACCGCCATGGGCATGCTGGCCGGCGATGTTGAGCGCTACTTCATCCAGGCCTGGCCCGGTTATCTGCGCAATGCCGATATGGCGAAACTGTCCGCAACCATGACGGACCTTGCCGAGCGCGCGGAAGCCACCCTGAAAGAAGAAGGCTATGCCGCCTCTGGCATCACCCTCGATTTCGAGATCGACCTGCGCTTTGAGGACCAGGACAACGAGGTCGCGGTCCCGGTGACGCGAGGCATGCTCGACGCCGACAAGCTGCGCGCCAGGTTCATCGAGATCTACCGTTCCATCTATCAATATGCCTCCGACGACGAGGTTGAGACCGTCAACCTGCGGCTGATCGGCCGCGGCGTGCGCGCGAACAAGGTCGACTTTGCCCATGTGCGCACCGCAGCGCAGCCCTCGCCGGGCGGTGCGGCGCAGATGCGGTCGGCCTATTTCGACCGTGTCTCGGGATGGCGTGATGCCCCTGTCCTGTGGCGTGAGAGCTTTTCCGGGGAACAGGCCGGGCCGGCCATCATCGAATCGAGCGACTCGACCATCGTCGTGCCGCCGGGCGCCCGCGCCAGCCTTGATGCGGCCGGCAATATCGTCGTTGAAGTGTAGGGAGGGGAGGACCTGGGCGATGACACAACGCAATCTCGATCCGATTACCCTGGCCGTGGTGTCGAGTGCCCTCGACACCATCGTCGACGAAATGGCCTATACGGTTATGCGCACATCGCGCTCGCCGCTGGTGCGCGACGTGCTCGACTATTCCTGCACCATCTGCGATGCCTCGGGGCGCATACTGACCCAGGCCAAGACTGTGGCGCTGCATCTCGGTGCCGTGCCGGATGCCATCGAAGCGGTGCTCGAGGCCTATGGCGGCACCTTCGTACCCGGCGACATCGTCATCCTCAACGACCCCTACCAGGGCGGCATGCATCTGCCCGACATCTTCATGTTCAAGCCGATCTTCACCGGCGACACCCTGCACGGGTTCTCGGTGGTGATCACCCATCACTGCGACATGGGCGGCCGGGTGCCGGGATCGAACGCGGCGGATTCGACGGAAATCTTCCAGGAAGGCCTGCGGATACCGCCGTTGAAGCTCTATGAGGCCGGCGTGCGCAACCGCACGCTCATTGACATCATCCGCAAGAATGTCCGGGTTCCCGATCTTGTCATCGGTGACATCGAGTCCCAGATCGCCACCTGCAATATCGGCGAGCGCAATTTCATCGATCTCCTTGAGCGCTATGGCGAAAGCGAACTGCGGGACTATTTTGACGAGTTGATCGACTATGGCGAGACGCTCACCCGCAAGGTGATCGCGTCCTGGCCGGATGGCGAGTACGCCTTCACCGACTATATCGACGGGGACGGTTTCACCCGCGAGCAGATCCCGATCACGGTGAAGCTGACTGTCGACGGCGACCATGTTACAGCCGACTTCGAGGGCTCCTCGCCGCAGGTGCGCGGCGCCATCAACTCCACCATGTCCTTCACCAAGTCGTCGACCTACCTGGCGATCCGCTGCGCCCTCGACCAGAAGGTGCCGAACAACGCCGGCGTATACCGCTGCATCACCGTGAAGGCCCCCCTGGGCAGTATCCTCAATCCGCAGATGCCGGCCCCGGTGGCGGCCCGCGCCCTCACCGGCTATCGCACGGTCGACACGGTCATGGGGGCGCTGGCCCAGGTGGTGCCCGACAAGGTCCGTGCCGCGGGCGAGGGCGGCAATACGGTGATCTGCTTCGGTGGTTACGACAAGGAGACCCGCGAGCCCTTCATCATGGTCGACATGATCAACGGCGCCTGGGGCGCGCGCGCCGATGCCGACGGCATCGAGGGCATCACCAACCCCTCCCAGAACATGTCCAACATGCCGATCGAGACGCTGGAGCAGCGCTATCCGGTGCGTATGGAGGAATATGCCTTCCGCGAGGACTCCTGCGGGGCCGGGCGCTATCGCGGCGGCCTCGGGCTGGTGCGGCAGTACCGGCTGCTCGCCGACGAGGCGATCCTTCAACTGCGCTCCGACCGCTATGTGAACCCGCCCTATGGTCTCGGCGGCGGCGGTCCCGCGGCGCCGGCCCGCAATGTCTTCAATCCGGACGCGGAACACGAGGACCTGCCGAGCAAGGTCACGCGCACGGTGCATACCGGCGACGTGCTGCGCCATGAGCAGCCAGGTGGCGGCGGCCACGGCGATCCGCTTGAACGGCCCGTCGAGGAGGTCGCGGCGGATGTGCTCAACCAGAAGATTTCGCCCGCCTTCGCCAAGGCGCAATTCGGCGTCGTGTTTGCCGCCGATCTCTCCGCCGATCCGGACGCGACGGCGGCCCGCCGGGCCGAGATGGCCGCCGCGCGCTGACAATGCCCGATCTCAGCCGCTTCGCCCTCAACCAGATCACCACGCCGAAGTGGTCCATGGGCGAGGCCATCGAAGGGCTCAGGCGCCACGGTATTCCCGGCATCGGCGTGTGGCGCCGGTTCATCGACGATTACGGCACTGCGGCGACCGCAAGGCACTTGAAAGACGCAGGACTCTGGGTCGCAAGCTACTGCACCGGCGTGTGGTTCAACCGCGCCGACGATGCCGGTTTGCAGGCCGCCATCGATGAAAACAGAAAAGTGTTCGACCAGGCAGCCGAAGTCGGGGCGCCCTGTGTGGTTATGGTGGTGGGCGGGTTGCCGGAAGGCTCGAAGGACCTGGCCGGACAGCGCGCCCGTGTTCGCGACGGGCTTGCGGCATTGCGCGAGCATGCGACCGGCCTTGGCGTCACCATCGCGCTCGAACCGCTCCATCCCATGTATGCCGCCGAACGCGCCTGCCTCAACACGCTCAAACAGGCCAACGACCTGTGCGATGAGCTGGGTGCGGGATACGGCACGGTGGTCGATGTCTATCACTGCTGGTGGGACCCGGAACTGAAGGCCGAGATTGCCCGCGGCGGAGCGGACCGGGTGAGCAGCTTTCACATCTGCGACTGGCGGGTGCCGACCCGCAACATGCGCGACCGGGCCATGGTCGGCGACGGGGTTGCCGATGTGGCGGCAATCCGGTCCTGGCTCGACGAGGCCGGTTATGACGGGCCGGTCGAGCTTGAGCTGTTCTCCGAATTGGACTGGTGGCAGCGCGACCCCGAAGAGGTCGTGGCCATCGCCATCGAACGCTGCGCGCCCTTTGCCGGCGCTCTTGAAGAAAGGACTGCGTGATGACGGAACAACGGGTGGTGGTCGTGACGGGCGGTGCGAGCGGTATCGGCGAAGGCATCGTGCGGCGCTTCGCCGGCGCCGGAGACCGGATCTGCATACTCGACATCAACGCCGGGCGCGGCGCGGCCATCGCCACTGAACTGGGGCCGGACGTCACGTTCCATCAGGTGGACACGTCCGACCGCGCTGGCCTTGAGGCGACGGCGGAGGCGATTGGTCGGGTCGATGTGCTGGTGCCCTGCGCCGGCCTCCTGCAGAACGCCGTGCGCGTCCTCGACATGGATCTCGAGGAGGCCGAGCGCCTGCTGCGCATCAACTATCTCGCTGTGCTGTCGACCTGCCAGGTCTTCGGCCGCATGATGAAGGCGCAAGGGGCGGGTGCCATCGTCACCATCGCCTCGCTCACCAGCACCCGCGCCTCGGCCCAGGTCGCCTATAACGCAACCAAGGCGTCGGTCATGTCGCTGACGGAATCCATGGCCGCTGAACTCGGCCAGTATGGCATTCGCGTCAATGCGGTTGCACCCGGCTACACCCTGACCCCGGCGATGCAGGCTCGCATCGACAGTGGCGAGCGCGATCCCACCGCCATCGTTGAGGCGTCCGCCCTTAAAAAATGGGTCACTCCGGAAGATGTCGCCAACGCGGTCTATTTCCTGTGTTCCGATCAGGCCTGCGTCATCACAGGCGTGACCCTGCCCATCGACGCCGGCTGGCTTGCCTATACGGCCTTCGACGCCTACGCCGCCAAGCCGCCGCCGGAATAAACCTCGCCTTAACGGCGCACGGCGACAATGCGCCCATGGTTGCCTCGCTCTCCATGGCGTCCGCGGGCCTCTATGTAGGCCTCAACGCGCTCCTTCTTCTGATGCTGACGCTGCACGTTGCGCGCGCCCGCCGCCGTCTGCAGATTTCCTTCGGTGACGGCGGCAGCACCGACATGCAGCGCGCCATCAGGGCGCAGTTGAGCGCGGCGGAGAGCATCCCGGCCGCACTGGTTCTGCTCCTGGTTCTGGCCGGCCTCGGCAGCCCGCCGTGGGGTCTTCATGCCTATGGCGCCGCGTTCACCCTCGGCCGCCTGCTGCACGCCGCTCACTTCATGATCGAAGACGGTCCGGTCTGGCTGCGCGACATCGGCGCCTTCACCACCACATTTGCCGTCGGCGCCGGCGCCATCGTCGCCATCGCCCACGGCATCGCGGTGTTTGCGTAACGTCCATTCCGGTGACGCTGTTTTGCCGTGCCCTGCCCACTTCGTCATGCGCGGGCTTGACCCGCGCATCTTCGTGCGTGTTCAGTTGCGAGGTCCCTGGGCCGGTCTCACTGCTGTCCGGTTTAGCAATGATATCCAGTTTGTTCGGACGGTTCCTCCCATTCCTGTCTTCCCCCGGCTTGACCGGGGGATCCAGTATCGACCAAGTTTTCATTGTTTTGCGGACGTGCCACAGCAGATTGCCCAGCGGTTACTGGATCCTCCGGTCAAGCCGGAGGAAGACAAACGAATACTGTGTCGGCGCCATCGTCGCCATCACCCACGGCATGGCGGCGTTTGCGTAAGACGCCGCACGTACGTCCCGCACATGATGCGGGACCCAGGGCCACACCCAAGCATGTCGTATCGCCCTGGGCCCCGCATCAAGTGCGGGGCATGCGCTTTGTATGAAGAAAGGCTACCCGCCTGACTTGTCCGGATCCGTCAACCCCGGCCCGTCCGATGCGGAATCCAGGTCGTGGGCGAAGGCGATGATGTGGCCGTCGGGATCGCGCACGTCGAACTCGCGCATGCCGTAGAAGGAATTTTCCAGTCCCCGGACGATGTCGACATCGCGGCCCGCGAACTCCTCGTGCAGGGCATCGGCGTCATCGACATAGATGTAGGCCGCCCAGTACTGGTTCACCGGAGCCGGACCGTCATCTCGCGACCGGTCGAGCGCAATGGATACCTTTCCGCGCTGGATGATGGCGAATTCCGGCCCATCGCCCCAGGTGCCGTTCACAGTAAAGCCGAGGAGGTCGCGATAAAACGCTACGCTTCGGTTCACGTCGGAGACTTGAAGGACGGGCATGACACTGTGCATGGGAATACCTCAGGCGTTGTCGAAGCGGGTCATGATCCGGTCGAGGCGTTCGCGGTAGGTGCCGAACCATCCCGCGTCACGCAGTTCATGGAGCACCTGTTCGTTGACGCCGCCGGTGGTGAGGCACTCTTCCGCCATACCCTTCAGTCCGTTCGCATTCTCAAGCCGCGTCAGGGCCGCCAGTGCCTCGAACATGGATGTCGAGAAGGAAGCGGCCTGTTCACCCGGGACGCCCTCGTCTTCGAGCCACTTTGCGGACACGGCAACCTGTTCGAAAAACGTCGCCATCAATGCGGAGAGCACCGCCAGCGCCTGGAACTGGCGTTCATCGTCAACCGCCACCGCCGTGCCGGCGCTGTCGAACAGGGCCTCAACGTCCACGTTCGGCGGGCAGATGGCGGTGGGGCCGAGCCCGCGCTCGATGGGCGGCAGCGGCACCGCGCGGTGCACCTCTGTCGCCGGCGCGATCAACGGACCCCAGGTCTCAAGCTTGATGCCCGCGACCACCGAGACGATACGCTGTCCGGCCCGAAACGAGAGCGCCGAGGCAACCTCCAGCGCCTGCGGCGGCAGGATCGCCAGCACCACCCAGTCGGAAGCATCGACGATCGCCTGATTGTCGGGATAGACGGTGACGTTCGAATGGCGCGCCGCGAGCCGTGTCGAGCGTTTGGCCGAGCGTTCCGACACGATGATCGGATCGGCAAATCCGCCGGCGATGAAGCCTTCGACCATCGCCTCTGAAATGGCGCCGGTGCCGATGAAGCCCAGTGTGAAGCCGTCTGTCATGCCAGCTCCAGGTCGCGCAGGATTTCACGCAGCGTGTCCTTCTGCTCATCCGTATAGGGCAGCATGGGCGGGCGCGAATGGCCGCCCGGCCGCCCCAGGAGGTTCATCGCCTCCTTGATGCCGATATAGGCCGAGCCGACCGAAAAGATGTCATAGGCCCGGGTCATCTTCTCATGCAGCGCCTGCGCCTTTTCCCGCTCGCCGCCGAGCGCCGCGTCATAGAGGTCGCGGGTCATGCGCCCGACCACCTGGGGCATCATGGCGACGCAGCCCTTCGCGCCGATGGCAAGGGCCGGGAGGAATAGGTCTTCGAGCCCGACGAAGACCCGCAGGTCCGGCCCGCACTCCTTGACCAGCGCCATGGTGGTGTAGAGGTCCCAGGTGGTGTCCTTGATCGCCACCACCGTGTCGAGCCCCATGAGGTCTGCAACGAGCGCGGCGGGCAGGGTGTTGTTCACCAGCCGGGGCGAATTGTAGAGCATGATCGGCAGCCCGCCCTCGCCGGAAAGCCGGGCGTAGAATTCGGTGATCTCCGCATCGCTCAGCG
>JAJFHL010000160.1 GCA_021775615.1 Hyphomicrobiales bacterium | reverse complement strand
GGAATGGATCAAGGCGCACCGGCTGCGTGTTGTCGTTGTCTTCGAAGGCCGCGATGCCGCCGGCAAGGGCGGGGTCATCAAGCGCATCACCCAGAGCCTCAATCCGCGCGTCTGCCGCGTTGTCGCCCTGCCGGCGCCAAGCGAGCGCGAAAAGACGCAATGGTACTTCCAGCGCTATGTGGCGCACCTGCCGGCGGCGGGCGAAATGGTTCTGCTCGACCGCTCGTGGTACAATCGCGCCGGTGTCGAGCGGGTGATGATCTTCTGCTCGGAAGAAGAGTACCGCGAGTTTCTGCGCAGCTGTCCCGAATTCGAACGCATGCTGGTGCGCTCAGGTATCATTCTGATCAAGTACTGGTTTTCGGTCAGCGATGCCGAACAGGAACGACGTTTCCAGAACCGTATTCACGATCCGACGCGGCGCTGGAAACTCTCGCCGATGGATCTCGAGGGTCGCCGCAAGTGGTACATGTTCTCCAAGGCCAAGGACGACATGTTCCTCTACACCGACATCAAGCAGGCGCCCTGGTATGTGGTTGATGCCGATGTCAAGAAACGGGCGCGGCTCAACTGCATCACTCACCTCTTGTCGCTGATCCCCTACGAGGATCTGACGCCGCAACCGATTAAGCTGCCGCCGCGGCAGGAAGACGTGGGCTATGTCCGCCCGCCGATCACCGAGCAGAGCTTTGTGCCGGAGGTGTTCTAGATCAATTTAATCGGAAGATGAACGGATCTGGGGCGTTTCAGGGAATGCCCGAAACGCCCCAGGGTACTGTTCAGAAGCCTGCGGCTGGCGTCAGCCGTTCGCGACCTGTTGCAGGAACGATTCAACCTCTTCGCTGAGCCGTTCGGCCTGTTGCGAAAGCTCGGTTGACATCTCAAGACTGTCGCTGGCGGTTTGTGAGGTTTTGGAAATGCCCTCGGTCACAAACTGGATGCCCTGCGCCGCCTGCTGAGTGCCGGTGGCCGCTTCCTGAATGTTGCGGGAGATCTCGGTGGTGGCGGCACCTTGCTCCTCGACCGCCGCGGCGATGGCGGCCGTGATCTGTTCGATGTCCGTCATCGTCTTCGTGATCTCCTTGATGGAGCCGACGGACTGTTCGGTCGATGTCTGTATCTCAGAGATCTGCTGTCCGATTTCCTCCGTCGCCCGCGCCGTCTGGTTGGCGAGGGATTTCACCTCGTTCGCCACCACGGCGAACCCTTTACCCATTTCGCCGGCTCGGGCGGCTTCGATCGTTGCATTCAGCGCGAGCAGGTTGGTCTGTTCGGCGATATCCTGGATCAGATTGACGACATCGCCGATCTTTTGCGCGGCAGTTGCCAGGCTTTCCACTTTTGCATTTGTTTCATCGGCTTGTTCGCCTGCCCTGGTAACGATGCCGGTCGACTGCGTGACCTGTTGTCCGATCTCCAGAATGGACGCCGAAAGTTCCTCGGCGGCGCTCGCCACGGTGGCGACGTTCTCCGAGGCGGCTTGCGATGCGGTTGCCGCTTCGGTGGCCTGCGTATCCGTCGACTGCGCGATCTCCGAGAGGCCATTGGCCGTTTGCGACATGGCGGCGGATGATTTCGAGACCCTCGCGATTATGTCGGCGACCGAAGCATTGAACGAGTTGGCAAAGTCCTTCAAGTTCTGCTTGGCTTCCTGTTCCATGGCCTCGCGTTCGGCTGCGCGCTGTTTTTCATCTTCAAAGCGCGCCAGGCGATTTTCGCGGAAGACGCTGACGGCCTTGGTCATGTCGCCGATCTCGTCGGCGCGTGTCGCCGCGTCCAGATCGATGTTGGTGTCGCCGTCCGCCAAGGTTCGCATCGCGCCGGTGAGGGCCGACAACGGCATGGTGATGCCGCGCGAGAACAGCAGGCCCATTAGAGCGATCACCGCGAGCATGGCGCCGGAAATCATGATGATCTTGTTGCGCATGGCGTTTATGGGCGCTTCGACTTCATCCACTCCCATGGCCGCCACCACGGCCCATTTCGTGCCGTTGAACTCAAAGGGCACGGCATGCGTGGTCAGCGACATTTCCCGGTAGTCGTCGGAAAATGCGCTCGCCGGTTCGCCTTGCAGGGCGCTGTCGATGGCATCGTTCTGCAACCGTGCCTGCAAGATCGTGGACTCCTCGAAGAAGCGCGAATCGTTCCGCATCAGATGATCTGCGCCGATGATGAACGTTTCACCGGTCTCGCCGAGGCCTGCGCGGTTGTTCATCACTGAATTGATGCGCGCGATCGGCATCTGGAAAACCAGGACGCCGATCTTTGTGCCGTTTTCAAACAGGGGCGTCGAAATGAAGCTCGCCGGCGCGTCGTAACTTGGCGCATAGGGCTGGAAATCGAAGAAGTGAAGGGAATTCGCCTGCCTTGCACCCGACGCTGCCCTGAAGGCATTGCCGAGATCGGTGTCTTTCCATTTGCCGGTGTTCACGTTGGTGGCGTAGTCGAGCTCCTTGAACACGGTGTAGATCAGGTTGCCGTCGAGATCGAACAGGAAGATGTCGTAGTAGTCGCGCTCAGTCAGAAACGTCCGGAACCAGGGGTGGAACCTGGCATGCACCGCGTCATAGGCGGTGCCGTTCGGAGCCGCGTCGAGCAGGTGCTTTTTGCCGGTGTCGTTCGGATTGTCAGTGATGTAGGCGGCCTGAAGTGTCTCGGTCTGATCGCTGCCCAATGTGTTCCATGCCGAGGAGAACTGCGAAAGGGCCGTGTGTGTGAAGGGCAATGCCGCGACGGACCGAATATCCTGCTCGATCGAGGAAAGATACAGGTTGAGCATCTCCTTGCGATCATCAAGCAGGGCGCGGAGCTTGCTGTCGGCCGCTGTTTGCGCGTTGTGCATCGCTGTGTTGATGCTGAACAGCCCGATCCCCAAGGTGAGCAGGATTGCCGAGACCACGATCAAGGCGGGAATTTTGATGGAGATGCGGATGTTGCGGAACATTGGGTTACCCTCTTTTAAGAATCTGCCGGGCGTTCGGGCCGCGGCGTTGATTTCAGCCCTATGTCCCAGTCAACAAAAGCCTAGTTAATTAAAAACTAATTTTGCTTTCTTTTT
>JAJFHL010000159.1 GCA_021775615.1 Hyphomicrobiales bacterium | reverse complement strand
GAAAACTGGCGCTCCACACCTGCCGCCACTGCGGCAACGCCGTCGGGGGTATCCAGATCGCCAAGTTCCGCGGCATGGATACCGCCGGTGATGAAATAGACGTCAAACCCGTTGAGGGCCGCGCCCCTAATGTCCGTCGGCAGCCCGTCGCCAATCGCAAGCAGGCGGCTTTTCTCGAAGCTCCGGCCGGACAGCTCCGCCAGCTGTGCCATGGCCGCGTCGTAGATCGGCGCCTGCGGCTTGCCGGCAATGATCACACTCCCGCCCATTTCCGAGTAGCGCTGGGCAATCGCCCCGGCACAGATCAACAGCCGATCGCCGCGTCGCACCACCAGATCCGGATTGGCGCAATACATCTCAACGCTCTGCTCCAGCATCGAGCAGAGCCAGCCGTCATAGTCCTCCGCGGTTTCCGTTTCATCGTTCAACGCGCCCGTGAGCAGGCAGATTTCGGCCTCCGAACTGTCGACGATCGGGTTCGGCAGGCCATCCAGCATCTTGTGATCGCGAGGCGGGCCGAGATGATAGAGCGGGGCGTCCGGCCGCGCCTTGATCAGTGCCTGGGTGACGTCTCCGGAGGTGACGACCGTATCGAACGCCTCGCGCGGCACGCCGAGCTGTTCCAATTGTGGGTAGACCGACCATGCGGGGCGTGGCGCGTTGGTGATCAGCGCGACACGCCCGCCACTCGCCCGGTACCGGCAGAGGGCGTCGACAGCGTCCTCGAAGGCGGTCACTCCATTGTGGACCACGCCCCACACATCGCAGAGCCAGCCGTCATAATGCTTTGCGAGGTCGCTTGCCGGCGTGAGCGTGCTGTGCGTAGCGCGAAATGAGGATGTGGGCTGCATCGCCTGCTGCCTATCGGCAGGCGGACCCATGGTCAATGTTTCAATTGGATCTGACCGAACATACCTTGATATCGCCACGTTCAATTGCCATATAGGGTGATTAGAGCATACACGGCAAGCCGAATGGCGGCCACGGGGCGGAACGCCCTCATTGAAGCATTTCCCAAATTTGTATCAAGACGTTCCTGCCCGCCATGCTCCGGGTAAAACTCATATTATTGGTAAGAAAACAAAGACATGACATTTGGAAGCGTAAAATATTTTAACCTGGACAAAGGATACGGACTGATTACACGCGATGACGGTTCGGAAGACATCATTGTTCAGCAATCCGAAGTGGACCGGGCCCGCCTGGGACAGCTTGCGGCGCGGCAAAGACTTGGGTTCGATATAGAAACCTGCGCGCGCGGCCGCAAGGCGATCAACCTGTGGGCGACCTTCGGCGACCGGTAAAAGCAACACATGGCCTCAGAAGCCACGGCCAGGACATCTCGTCCTGGCCGTATGACAGGCGCCGCGCAGCCGGCAGGCATGCTTGTACTGGTTTTGCGGTCTGCCTATAGTGCGGACGCCAGCTATGGCACCTTGACCTTCTCCAACCGCAATTGAACAGCGCTCTGCGCGGGCTCCAGCATGTCGCTCAGGTTCACACTTCTCGGATTGCTCGCGCTTGAACCGGCTTCCGGTTATGATTTGAAGCGCACCATCGAGCGTTCGACCTATTTCATCTGGAACGCGACGGGGCCTCAGATCTACAGCACCCTGCGCAAATTGCGTGAAGAGGGACACATCACCTCGAAGGCGCTGCCGCAGACCGGCAAACCGGACAAAGAGATCCACACGATTACGGAAGACGGCCGCACCGCCTTGCAGGACTTCATGAATGAACCGATCCGCGCGTCGGTGACCCGTGACGAGGTATTGCTGCGGATCTTTTTCGGTAATTTCGCCAGCCAGGAGATCGTCACACGCGAGCTTGAATCCTATCTGGAGAGGATCCGCCAGGAGCGTGCCTATCTGGAAGCCACCGAAGCTCGGGTGACCGCACATCCAGGGAGCAGGCATGAGGCCCGCCGCTTTCAGCTCTTGTCGCTCCGTCTCAAGGTGGCGCAGTACCGGGCCATGGAGCAGGAACTTGCGAGTTTCTGCGGGCTCGATCTCGACGCCCTCGGCGAGCCGACGCCTTCAAAGACCGACAGCGGCAAACGCCGCGGAGACTGAACGTCCTCACACCATACAGTAGCCGCCGCTGACACTGATCACCTGTCCGGTGATCCAGCCGCTGAGCGGCGAGGCCAGAAGTGTGATCATGGGAGCAATGTCCTCGGGCTGGCCGAGCCGCCGTGTCGGATAGAACTTGATGAGCTTCTCGCGGTTGGCTGCGAGCCATTCGGGATCATGCGCCGTCTCGACCATGCCGAGCGACACCGTGTTGGCAGTGACGCCGTTGCGGCCCATTTCGCGGGCAATCGATTTCATCAGGGCTATCACCCCTGCCCGCGACGCGCCCACCAGCGACAGCCCCGCTTCGCCGACCCGCGAACTGTCGCCCACCACGGCGATGATCCGGCCATCCCCGCCCTTTTCGAGGTGCGCAGCCGCTTCGTGGCACAAGTGGATCGCGCCGTAGAGGTTTGCATCGATCTGGCCGCGCCATTCCTCCGGCGTGGTGTCGACGAAACGGTTGCGGATCGCCAGGCCGGCGTTGTTCACGAGAATATTGAGACCGCCGAAATCAGCGACGATGGACGCGATCATTCCGCGCACCGCTGCAAAGTCCGAGACGTCCGCCTGATAGGCCTGCGCCTTTCCGCCGTCGGCCTTGATCTCCGCAACCACGCCCTCGGCCTCTTCCGCCGAGCCGCGATAGTTCAGGGCAACGGTTGCACCTTCCGCCGCGAGGCCCAGCGCTATTTCGCGGCCGACGTCGCGGGCACCACCGGTCACCAGTGCGACGCGGTCCTTCAGCTGCATGTCCATAGTGGCTTCCTCCTGGCGTTTTTCGGGCAGTCGTTGGTAATCCATTGCCGGTGAAATGGGAAAGGACTCTGCGGGCCGGCATTGTCCCGGCAGCAACCTTGACTATAGTAAAGGCCTTACCTATGAAAGAGCAATCATGGAAAGGGTCGCAAGCACGTGAAACCGGCATGGTTCGACTACCACGCTCCGGACAACCTGGAGGACGCCCTGGTACTCCTGGGCGACGCTGGCATCGATGGCCGGGTGCTGGCCGGCGGCCAGAGCCTGATGCCGATGCTCAACATGCGCATCGTCACACCTTCGGTTCTCGTCGACATCAACCAGATTGCGTCGCTCAACAGCCTGCAGGCCGGGCCGGACGAATTGCGGGTCGGCGCCCTTGTGCGTCACGCCGATCTTATGCGGAACCCGGCGGTGCGCGAGGGCTGGCCGCTGCTGGCGGAAGCGTCCAACCAGATCGCCCACAGGACCATCCGCAACCGGGGCACGGTCTGCGGCTCGATCGCCCACAATGATCCGGCCGCGGAGCACCCCAGTCTGCTGGTGACGCTGGACGGCACGGTGGTCGCTGCGAGCGCCGGCGGACGCCGGGAAATTCCGGCCGAAGACTTTTTTGACGGGATGATGTCGACATCCCTGGAGCCCGGCGAAATGGTGGTCGAGGTGCGCTATCCGCGCCCACGAAAGGGCGCCTGTTTCGGGTTCGCGGAATTCGCCCGCCGCCTCGGTGACTTCGCCATTGCCGGCGCCGCGGTCATGGCGACGATGAATGGCGGCGTCTGCGAACAGGCCCGCCTGACCATCATCGGCATGGGTGACGGGCCGTTTCGGGCCCGCGCGGCGGAAACGGTACTGGCCGGCTCCACGCTTGACGCGGTTGCCATCACGGCTGCGGCGGATGAGGTCAGATCGGCCGTTGATCCGGGCGAAGACGTGCACGGGTCATCATCCTACCGCCGTCATCTGGCCGGCGTCATGACCGAGCGGGCTTTGGAGCAGGCCATGACGCGCGCCAGGGGAGACGGCAATGGCTAGGGAAAAAACCATCCAGGTCACGGTGAACGGCAGGGCGTTCGAGAAAACCGTCTCCGTGCGCCGGTCGCTGGCCGATTTCATCCGCGAAGACCTGCACTACACCGGCACGCATCTCGGCTGCGAGCACGGGGTGTGCGGCGCCTGCACCGTCTCCATGAACGGTCGCAGTGTGCGCTCCTGCCTGACCTTGGCGGTACAGGCGGACGGCGCCGAAATCACCACCATCGAAGGCCTGCGCAACGAAGACGGCACGCGGCACCCGATCCAGCAGGCGTTTCTTGAGGGTTTCGCACTGCAATGCGGCTACTGCACGCCCGGCTTCCTCATCACCGCGATCGAGTTTCTCGAGGAAAACCCCGATCCGACCGAGGCGGAAGTACGTGAGGCGCTTTCCGGCAATCTGTGCCGCTGCAGCGGTTATCAAGCCATCGTCGATGCGGTCATGTCGATGTCGGGCAAACCCGCCCCGGAAAACGCTTAGGGAATCCCGGATATGGCCGATACGAGATTCGTCAATCAGAAGATGGTCGGCACGTCCGTTGTCCCGGATGAGGCCATTCCGCTGGTCGAGGGCGAAGGCCGCTTTCTCAACGATATCCGCCTGCCAGGCATGTATCACGCGGCATTCCTTCGCAGCCAGCACGCCCACGCCCGCATCCTCTCCATCGACGCCGGTGCGGCGCGCCAGATGCCGGGCGTGATCCAGGTGATGACCGGCAAAGAGATGCTTGGCAAGGTCGACCCCTTCGAAAGCATGCCCAACCGGTTCTCGGGCGGCCAGTCGACACAGCACTGGCTGGCGGTCGAAAAGGTGCGTTTCGTCGGTGAGGCGGTGTGTGTCGTGGTGGCCGAGGACAGGGCCATCGCCGAAGACGCGATCGACCTCATCGAAGTCGAGTACGACCCACTGCCCGCAGTGACCGACCCTCGCCTCGGCGAGAAGGACGATGCCCCGCTGGTGCATGAGACCTGCCCCAACAATTACCTGATCAAGCGCGATTACGAGCGCGGCAATGTGGACGAGGCGTTCGAGAAGGCGCACCTTGTCGTGAAACGCGCATTTTCCATCGGCCGCAAACAGGCGCTTTGTCTTGAAGGGCGCGGGTGTGTCGCCGCCTACCGCGAAAGCGCCTTCACACTCACCATGTGGATGAGCCATCAGTTGCCTTACGTGGTGCGCCACTATCTCGCCAAGCACCTGCGCTTGGGCGAGCACGAAGTGCGCGTGATCGCGCCCCATACCGGCGGTGGCTTTGGCCAGAAGGCCTCGATCTATCCGGAGGAGTTCGTCTGCGCCCATCTGGCGCTCGGCCTGCGCCGCCCGGTGAAATGGGTCGAGGATCGGCTTGAGAACATGGTGGCCTCGACCCATGCCCGCGACCAGCAGATCGAGCTTGCGGCAGCAGTCGACGATCAGGGCCGCATTCTGGCGCTCGACTCCAATGTCTGGGTCGATGTCGGCGCCTATTCCACCTATCTCTGGTCGGCCGGCATGGAGCCGCTCCAGACCGCCGGCCTGATGCCCGGTCCCTATCAGATCGAGGCGCTGCGCTATGTGACCCGCGGCGTCGCCACCAACAAGACCCCGGTCGGCCCCTACCGGGCTGTCGGGCGGCCCTCGGCGTCCGCATCGCTTGAACTCCTGATCGACGATGCGGCGCGGCGTCTGGACATCGACCCGGTCGAGATGCGCCTGCGCAACCTGATCCCGGGCGAGAAGATGCCCTACCGCAACGCCAACAACCTGGTGCACGACAACGTCAACTACGTGCCCTGCCTGAAACTCACAGCGGCAAAGGCGGAATACGACAAGCTGCGCGCCGAGCAGGCCCAGGCGAGCGATAACGGCAAGCTGCGCGGCATAGGGGTGGCGTGCTTTGCGGAACTCACCGGCCTTGGCACCAGCACGGCCGTCGGCCCCGGCACGTTGCTGCAGCCCGGGCGCGACGCGGTCACCCTGCGCCTCGAGACCACGGGCGTGCTCACCATCGCCGCCGCCCTGCCCTCCCAGGGCCAGCGCATCATGACCGCGATGACACAGGTCGCGGCCGACGAACTCGGCATCAAGCTCTCCGACATCACCGGGCTCACCAACGATACGGCGATGGCGCCCTACGGCTTCGGCACATTCGCGTCGCGCACGGCTGTGTTCGGCAGCGGCGCGGTGATCAAGGCGGCGCGCGAACTGCGCCGCCGGATCCTTGCGCTGGCGGCGCATCTGATGGAGGTTCCTGAAACGGACCTCACCATCGTCGACAGCGTGGTCCAGACGGTCGACCGCGCCAAGACAATGACGCTGCGGGAAATGACCGATCAGAGCTACTTCTCGGCCAAACATATCCCTGAGGATCTCAATCCGGGTTTCGAAGTCACGTCTTTCTACGATCCCAAGTTCGGCAGCTTCGCCGCCGGCGCCCACACGGTCGTGGTCGATGTCGACCCGCAGACCGGACATGTGGAGATCGTGCGCTATGTGGCGGCTGAAGATGTCGGCACCATCATCAACCCGGCAGTGGTGGAAGGCCAGATCATAGGCGGCATCGCCCAGGGCATCGGCGAGGCGCTGATGGAAGAACTGGTCTATGACGCGGACGGCCAGCCGAAGACGGTCACCCTTGCCGACTACACGATCCCGTCGGCGCTTGAGATCCCGACCATCGAGCTTCATCATGCCAACACGCCTTCGGCCGCGCTTGGCGGCTTCAAAGGGTGCGGCGAAGGCTCGATCATCGGTGCGGTGGGCGCGGTTGCCTGTGCAGTGGCCGACGCGCTCAATCGCAATGGCGGGGACATCACGGCCTTCCCCGCGACACCGGAGCGGGTGCTGACCGGCCTGGGTGTCCTGCCGACCGACAGCTAGGGCCTGATAACGATTGGAGCGGTCACGCGGATGCAACATGACGTGCGAGGACTGGAACTCACCACCGTGAGCGCGGCGGCGACGCGGCATATCGATCAGGCGGTTTCTGATTTTCTGAATTATCTCACCACCGCATCGGCCGAGGTCAAATCGGCACTGGCAGAAGATCCCGACTTCGTCCTCGCCCTGTGCTTTCGCGGCTACTTCCTGATGATGCTGGAGAACCGGGCGGTCCTGCCCAAGGTTCACGAGACCCTCGACAGGATGAAACCCCATCTCGATGCGGTGACACCGCGTGAACGCCTGCATGCCAGGGCGCTGGAGGCCTGGGCCACCGGCGACCTTGCCAGTGCGTGCCTCGCCTGGGAGGAGCTTCTCACCGAAGCACCGCGCGATCTGCTCGCCCTCAAGCTGCATCACACCATGACCTTCTACACCGGCCGCAGCCATGTGCTGCGTGCGGTGGTGTCAAGCGTACTTGGGGCTTGGGACGCCAGCGTGCCGGGCTATGGTTATGTCCAGGGCATGTATGCCTATGCGCTCGAAGAAAACGGCGACTATGCAGCCGCCGAGCGCTGGGGACGCGAGGCTTTCGACGCCAACCCGGAAGATCTCTGGGCGATCCACTCGGTGGCGCATGTCATGGAGATGCAGGGCCGCTCCGCCGAGGGCACAAAGTGGCTCGACTATTCACAAGACAACTGGGCGCACAAGAACCCGTTCAAGGCCCATGTCTGGTGGCATGCCGCCCTGTTCCTGCTGGCACAGGGCGACTATGAGCGGGCCTTGAACCTTTACGACAACGAACTGGTTTCGGTGAACTCGCCGGCCTATGTGGATGTCTCCAACCAGGCCTCGCTGTTGAAGCGGCTGGAGATCGCCGGCGTCGATGTGGGCGACCGCTGGGATGTGCTGGCCGAACATGCAGAGACACGCATCGAGGACCACATGCTGCCGTTCCGCGATGTGCATTTTTGCCTGGCGCTGACGGCCCGGGGCAACTTGGACGGAGCGCGTCGCCAGATCGGATCGATGCGGGCCTTCGCCGCCGACAACCGCGGCTGGACGGCGAATGTCACAAAGAGCACGCTCATTCCGCTCTGCGAAGCGATCATTGCCTACGAGAGCGGAGAATACGGCAAGGCGTGCGATCTCTTGTGGCCGATGCGGAACGAACTGGCGCTTATCGGCGGCAGCCACGCCCAGCGTGATCTCTTCGCCCAGATCCTCGGCGACACGGCGGTACGCGGATCGAAACTGTCGATTGCCCGCAGCCTGCTTGCCGAGCGGGTCGCAAGGCGCCCTTCGAGCAAAGGTACGTGGCTGAAGTACTCCTCGGTGCTCGACGAACTCGGCGAGAGCGATCTGGCCAAACGCGCCGAACAGAATGCCGCAACCGCCGCCGAGGCCGGCTGAGAAGGAGACCCGTGATGAACGAGATGGTGCTGCCCAAGAAAGTCGAAACCGTCGCCGCCAACAAATACGGCGCGTTTCAATGGGATGATCCCCTCCTGCTTGAGGAACAGCTCACCGAAGACGAGCGCATGGTGCGCGATACGGCGCGCACCTATTGCCAGGACAAGCTGATGCCGCGGATCCTGATGGCCAACCGCAACGAGGAGTTCGACCGCGCCATCATCACCGAGCTCGGCGAACTGGGCCTGCTCGGGCCGACCCTGCCGGAGAAGTACGGCTGCGCCAACACCAGCTATGTGGTCTATGGCCTGGTCGCCCGCGAGGCCGAGCGGGTCGATTCCTGCTACCGCTCCGCCATGAGCGTGCAGAGTTCTCTGGTCATGCATCCGATCCATGCCTACGGCACCGAAGAACAGCGCATGAAGTATCTGCCGAAGCTTGCCACCGGCGAGTGGGTCGGCTGCTTCGGCCTCACCGAACCCGACCACGGGTCCGATCCGGGTTCGATGGTGACCCGGGCGAAGTCGATCGATGGCGGTTTCCGCATGACCGGCGCCAAGATGTGGATCACCAATTCGCCGATCGCCGATGTCTTCGTGATCTGGGCCAAGACCGATGACGGCGTGATCCGCGGCTTCGTGCTGGAAAAGGGCATGGAAGGCCTGAGCGCGCC
This sequence comes from Hyphomicrobiales bacterium, assembly GCA_021775615.1. Lineage (GTDB taxonomy): Bacteria > Pseudomonadota > Alphaproteobacteria > Rhizobiales > JAJFHB01 > JAJFHM01. Next base: position 3,420 of record JAJFHL010000159.1, on the reverse strand, counting down.
GAGGATCGAAGGCAAGCTTTCCCTGCGCGCCTCGGTCACCGGCGAAATCGTCATGGACGATGTCTTCGTGCCGCAAGAAAACCTGCTGCCCAACGTCACCGGTCTTGCGGGGCCGTTCGGCTGCCTCAACCGGGCCCGCTTCGGCATTTCCTGGGGCGCTATGGGGGCAGCGGAATTCTGCTGGCATGCCGCCAGGCAATATGTGCTCGACCGCACCCAGTTCGACCGGCCGCTTGCCGCCAATCAGCTGGTGCAGAAGAAGCTCGCCGACATGCAGACCGAAATCACGCTCGGGCTCCTCGCCTGCCTGCAGGCGGGGCGCCTGTTCGATGCCGGCAAACTGGCGCCCGAAGCGATCTCGATGCTCAAGCGCAACAACTGCGGCAAGGCGCTGGACATCGCCCGTGTCGCCCGCGACATGCATGGCGGCAACGGCATCTCCGACGAATATCATGTGATGCGCCACATGGTGAATCTGGAGACCGTCAACACCTATGAAGGCACGCACGATGTACACGCCCTGATCCTGGGGCGGGCGCAGACGGGAATTCAGGCCTTCACCGGGTAGGCAACTCTCCTACTCGCCGGCCTTCGTTGCCCCAAGGGTGATGGAGGCGCCGCCGCTGTAGCGCGGCCTGTCTGCCTGCGGCTTCGTCAGCGGCTCGACACGGCGCTGGCTTGCAAGACTGCGCACGGCGAGGTCCTGATATTCCAGCGTGCCAGAGCGTTTCCATTCAATTTCCTGGTCGGTAAGCTCCCGCACGGTGCGGGCGGGAATGCCGAGCGCCAGGGAACGCGGCGGGATGATCGTGCCTTCCGGCAGGAAGGCCATGGCGCCGATGAGCGAGGACTCGCCGATTTGCGAGCGGTCCATGACCACCGCGTTCATGCCGACCAGCGCATCGCGCCCGACACGGGCGCCATGCACCACCGCGCCATGGCCGATATGGGCGTCGGGTTCGATGATGGTGTCGCTGTCGGGAAAGCCGTGCATGACGCAGGTGTCCTGCACATTGGCACCCTCATGAATGATGATGCGGCCGAAATCACCGCGCAGACAGGCGGCCGGCCCGACATAACAGCGCGGGCCGACGATCACATCGCCGATGAGGACGGCTGTCGGGTGGACATAGGCCGAGGGGTCGACAACCGGGATCAGGTCTTCGATGGCGAAACAGTTGGTCATCGCGTCTGTATGCGAAGGGCCCGATGTGCTGTCAAGCGCACTTGCGAGGCGCCGACTGAAGCATCCATCATCTACGGCATCACACTTCCGCCGTTCACGCCGATGCCCTGGCCGGTGATGTAGCGCGCCTTGTCGCTTGCAAGGAACACCGCCATTTCAGCGATCTCGCCCGGCTGGCCGAAGCGTTTCAGAGGAATGCCAAGTTCAAGCTCCCGCCATTGCGGGCTCATGTTGTCGGCGTCCAGCATGGGTGTGTCGATGGGACCCGGGCAAATGGCATTCACCAGGATGTCCGGAGAAAACTCCCTTGCCCAGGATCTGGTCAGGCCGAGCACGCCGTGTTTGGAGGCGACATAGGCGGAACAGGTTTCACGGCCGAGATAGCTCAAATCGGACGCGATGAGGATGACCCGGCCACCGCGCGACTGCATCATTCGAATGGCCTCTCTGCCGACAAGGAACGTGCCCGTCAGATTGACATCCAGCACATGTTGGAATTCCGCGGTTTCGGTCTCGAGAAGAGGCTTCTTGTGCATCACCCCGGCGCAGTGAACCAGAACATCAAGGCTGCCGGCCTGTTCCCTGATCTGATCGAAGAGGGCTGTGACCATTCCTTCGTCCGACACGTCGCACGCGATCGCCAATGCCTCACCGCCCGAAATCGTGATGGCCTCCACCGTTGATTGCGGGCTGTCAATATCGGCACATACAACCCGTGCGCCCACGTCAGCCAATGCGACAGCGCAGGCGCCGCCAATCCCTCGAGCGGCGCCCGTCACCAGCACGGCCTTCCCAGCCAATAATTTCACGGATCCAACCCTCCCTGGCCTTCGCGCCGGAATTGGCGCCGGCGAAACTTGCAATGGACCGGATATAGCCGAAACGGAAGATCGGTGCGAGGCGGAGCGACGATGCACGTTCCGTTCACGGAGTTTTGAGCGAGTTTTGTCTTTTTGACGCCTGATCGGCTAATAGATTATGTATCTCAATGAGCACTGTAGCTGCACGGGGTTTACGGGAAGCATGAAGATCAAGGTCGATTTTGCGTCGCTGCCGGCAGAGCAGCTTGAACGCATGGATGACGCCGGCGCGCAGATTCTGGAATCCTACCGGGTGCTGAAGAAAACCAGCGCCAATGTGGTGGGTCAGGTGCTGGAGCACCAGGGCACGTTCTTCGAGCTGGACCATTACCCGAAGGGCGATGTCTATGACCGCGAAACGTTCAGTCAGTACTACTATCACGCCCACCGGGCGGACAGCGGCGAGCATGGCCACTTCCACACCTTCCTGCGCGCCAAGGGCATGCCGGACGGTGTGGAGCCGGTGCCCTACGACGGCGAAGCAAAGCGACCGGAGGGCGAAGACGCCCTCACCCATTTTGTCGCCATATCGATGAACGGGCCGGGGTTTCCCATCGGGCTCTTCACCACCAACCGCTGGGTCACCGACGAAACCTTCTATCCGGCCGATGACGTGATCGCCATGATCGACCGCTTCGTCATGGACCACACCTTTCCCTGCCTTGCGGTCAACAGGTGGATCACCTCGATGATCGTGCTGTTCCGGCCTCAGATCGAAGCGCTCCTGCGCGAACGCGACCGGTCGATCGACCGCTGGCAGGCAAAGACGCCCGGCAAGGATGTTTATGAGGACCGCGATCTCGAGATCACCTCGATCACGAGCATCGACGTCCACAAGCAGATCAATTCGGTAAAGACCGCGCTGCAACGGGTCAAGAAGGTGGCTTGAGACCTGCTTTCGGCCTTTCTGTTGCGAGAAGTTTCAAGGCCGCCGGACGCCCCGGCGGCCGATACGCATTCACCAAATTGCGGCGAAACATTGAAGGATTCGCACGATCCGTACACAAACATTTTATCGCCCGTTATGATAGTTGACGCGCATGTAATTTCCCCCGGGACTATCTTTGGCCTTGGCAAATGTTGCCGCCTGACATGGCCAGTTCATTTTTCGGAGGAAGACTAAATGAAATCTCGTAGAAGCAAACTTCTGTCGACAACCGCCACCCTGCCGCTGGTGTTTGGCCTGGCTCTTGCCGTGCCGGCCGCGGTTGGCGTCGCCACGATGGATGCCGGTTCAGCCTATGCTGCCTGCAATCCCTGCAATCCCTGCAAGGCGAATGCCTGCAACCCTTGTAATCCCTGCAACCCGTGCGCCGCTGCGGCCTGCAATCCGTGCAATCCCTGCGCCGCGAAGAACCCATGCAATCCTTGCAA
>JAJFHL010000158.1 GCA_021775615.1 Hyphomicrobiales bacterium | reverse complement strand
CGATCTGGTGGCAAGTCAGACTTTCAACGGCGAGCGCCTGGCGATCCGCGCCGGTATCGCGACCGGGCCGGTCATTGCCGGCAGCGTCGGCGGCGGCGGCCGGCAGTCCTATTCGCTCTATGGCGACACCGTAAACCTCTCTGCCCGTCTCGAGACGCTGAACAAGGAACACGGCACGCAGATCCTGATAGACGCGGCCACCGTCGAGCGCCTCCCCGGTGTGCCCCTGCACGAGATCGGCCGCATCGCGGTGCGCGGGTTTTCGGAAGCGGCGGCCGTGTTCACCCCAACCGACGAGACGCGCACAGAGTTGCAGCTTGGAACCGACCGGCCGGAATGAACCGCCGGTTCGCAATTGCGGTGACGGCAGTCGGAACAGACCATGCGTGATGTGAGGGCTCCCGGCATTTACGCGATCTCAATCAGAAACCGATAGGCCTTCTCCCATATTTTTCAGTTGGACCGAAACGGGCCGAACGGTGCGCGGAATTGAAAAACTCCTTTTGGCGATGGGCGTTCTGTCCCTTGTCGTCCTCGCAGTTCCGGGGTTTGGCGCCCTCGTGGCACTAACCCTTATCGGTCTGCCCCTGGCGGTGGCCTACTGGGCAACGCCGGCCGTTTTCATGCTGTGCCTGATCGCTTATGTGATCAACCGGATTTTGCCCTTGGCCGGCAAAACGGGGGCGGCCCTCTCGCTGGTGGCGGCCGCTGCCACACTCGCGGTCCCGCCCTACCTGTTGAACGGGCCGGTCCACCGCAACGCCGCTTCACTTGCCGCCGGCGATCTCGACGCGCTTCAACTGCCGATCACCGCGCGCAGCATCGCCAGCCGGCAAAACTTCAGGTTTGGCAAAGAGGTGACACAGTGCGGCGGCTTCTGCCTGCATGTCCTTTTGACGGGAACCGCCGATCGCTTTCTGGTGGCCGACACCGACACGCCCCATGGCGACATTGCGCCCGATCAGGAGGCCATCGAGTTCCGGCTGGAACGCAGGGACGCCTGCCCGCCGGTATACTTCAAACCCGGCACCTACACGTTGACCTTTCCCGCCGCGAATGGCGACACCGCACGCGCCGCCGATCCTGTTGAAACGCTGAAACTGCGGGCCATAGAGGGCGAGTGTCTTGTGTCACGGCCGGCGACCCTCGGCGACGCGGACATTGTGATCAGCCGCGGCGCCGTGACAAAGGGCGTTCACCGCCGTTCAGACACCGGCGGCTACAGTTTCTCAACCGAAACCGCCTCCGCAAACCGTATCGCCGTGCATCGCAAAGCCGGCGACACCCGGTTCGACGAAGTCTACCGCAACACGCAGGTCCGCTACCGGCTCTTCGGATGGCTGCTGGTGCCCTCGGTCACGATGAACAGTAGTTTCAAGGTCTCGACCGGGTGGTGGCGGAGAGAGAACTGGATCAATGTTCAAAGCCGCTATGATCACCCGCATGCGTGGACAACGTTCCTCACCCAGAAGCTCGGGCTCGATCTGAAGCTTGAAGGCGAAGACACGAAAGCCAAAACCCTGGCGAGGCTGCGCAAACTGCTGGACGAGGGAACGCCCCCGAACCCGGCCGACTGGGCCTTGTTCTCACAATATTTCGATCGCATCGGCGCTGGCAGCAACACGAAGATGAGCGCGGAGGATTTTGAGCTCGGCTTGCGCGTGCTCGGCAATGCGGAATTCCCCGCGCCGCCAAGCCCGCACAATCTGATCAGATATGTCGAACGCAACGCCGGCGATGCCGAGATGGCGCATCTGGTGGGCCTGTTTGTGGAGCGTCTGAACGGTGACGCGGCGCGGCATCAGGCCCTCGGGGCAAGACCTGAAGACCAGATAAAACTCTTGTCCAATGTGGTCCGGAGGCTTCCCGACGCGGCGCTTCTGCCTCACAAGGACACTATGATCTCGCTGGCGTCGCGCCCCGACATTCAGCGCCATGGCTACGTTGCACTGCGGAGACTGTCAGTCTATGGCGATGATGCGGTGCCAGCGCTTTTGACCCTGATGAAAGCGGGTTTTGACGGCGGCGAGCATTTCTATCGCTACCACAGGTATCAAAATCCCTATCTGGGCGGGATGCAGGGTCTGTGCCTGGCCGGCGCCCGCGCCGCGTCGGCGCTCCCCGAATTGAGGCAACTCACAGCAGAGGGCAAATTGCCCAATCACGGTTCTCATGGCCGCCTGCTGTTCACCACCCTCCTGCGTCTGGGGGAAGACAGGGACCGGGTCCGGACCCTCTTCATGGCCGCCGCGCGAAACAAGGCGAACGCCACCGACGAACACTTCGATGCCCTTGCCGCCAGGGCATCGGGGGAAAAGCCTCCGTGTCATTTCTAGAAAGTGCCGTCAGCGCACGAGGCTGACGAAGCTCAAGTCACTGGCGCCCGTGCCAACACCACCAACCGTCGCCGTCATCGGACGTGACCCGTTGATCTCCAGCCGCGCGCGGAGAGTGGCGGATTGTTCCGTTACCGGCCCACACCCTCATCCGTCGTTCCTGCGAAGGCAGGAACCCACTCGCCGTCCAGCGGACAGAAGCGCAGCGTTTCGCTATGCCGGGCAGCGAGCAGGCCCCGGATCAGGTCCGGGGCGTCGGCTGCGGGCAAAGTTGCGTCCAATCCAGACACACCGTGTCCCGGACTTGATCCGGGACCCAGGGGCGAACCGGCACACCGTCGCGACCCCGGCGCTCCCCATCACCCCTGCCCGCCGCTATCCTCCGTCCGCCGCACCCCGCGCCGGTTGAGGTCACGCATCTTCATGTGTCGCGCCGCCATCCGCGC
>JAJFHL010000157.1 GCA_021775615.1 Hyphomicrobiales bacterium | reverse complement strand
GCTTAGATCACGATCGACTTAGGTGGGTCCACCTAAGTCGATAAAACGTGATCGATCTCAATATTTCAGAGCGGGATCGGACGGAAAACCGGTATCCACTTTTCCTGATCCCGCTCTGGAGGGCCCGTGCTGCGCGCCGATTTGCATCACGTGATGTTGGCGCAGATGAACGTGACCCGCGCCGCCCAGGAGTTGGTCGTCTTCTCCCAGACCTTTTTTTGCGGCGCGCTCATATGAGCGTTGCAGCTGGCCTTTTTCTTCCACCGGTTGGCGGCCTTCTGTGCCGCATTCTTTGTTGCAAATCCGCTCTTGAAGCGTTTGCAGTCGATCGAATTCGCATGGGTGCCGACCTTCTTGAACCCGTTCTGGCACTTCAGGTTTGCGGTGCCGGCCGAAGCCATGCCTGCGGTCAACAGGCTCAATGCCAGAAGTCCTGCGGTGATCAGGCCTGAAAGCGTAAGTGATTTCATGGATCTACTCCTCACATGACCGGTTTGTCCCGTTGCAATAAGCAGAGGCGCGCCCAACCGGTCGCGAAAGCGCACAACCTGTTGGTCGCCGTGGCGGGCGGTTTGGTTCAAGGAAATTTTGCTGGCCGGTAAAAAACTTAGTGCTGCCGGCCCGGCGTCACAAACCGGTCAACCGGCGGAAGTGCGGCGGTCCGGCGGGAGGTCCGAGAACAAGTTCCTGACTGGTTCGCCGAGCCAGGCAGCGATGATGCGTTGCGCGTCGCCCGGGACCTGTTCGGTTTCCGCCAGCCATTTGTCCACTACGTCACTTGTGACGTCGAAAAACGGATACAGGTCCTTCGCCTTCTTCTTCTTGGCGGTCATGGTCGCGTCGACCTGGCTCGCATAGCGGGCCTTTTCGGTGACCGGATCGCCCCGCAGGAAGCCAGTGCCTGCCCGCCTGATCGTGTTGATGGCCGATTCCGACATCAAACCCGCGACCAGCGAGATGAACGACACAAAGAAGGCATTCAGTTCCGCGGCGCCGTCGGCTTGCAGCGGCAGGTTCGATGACACGATGACCCCCGCTTTGGTGATGACATAGACGCCAATGGCGACGATCGCGCCGAGCAGCGGCCGGAACAGATAGAATGTCAGGGGCCTGTCTTCGCCGGCGAAGAATGTCTGTGTGATGGAGATCATGCTACCCATGGTGCCCATGGTAATGACCACCAGCATGATAAGGACCTCGGACGGCAGGGTGACGAACATGTAGCCGGACGGTTTGCCTTCATCGACTTTCGAAGAACCGAACAGGAATTCGCTGATGCTGAACACGAAGCCGTTGCCGCCATCGCGGAGAGCGCTGCGGAAGAACCTCAACTCGTCGATCACATCTGCGATTTGCCCGAAATTTGGTGTGTTCTGCTCGTAGGCCTTCTTCTGCCCCTTTAGGATATCAACCTCCTGCCTGAGTCTGGCGATTTCCTTGTCCGCCAGTTCTTTTGTGGCCTGGCTGTTTCGTTGCGCGGCAGCCTGGCGCAGGAGTTCTTCCCTGAGGGAACGGATGCGGTCTCCCGATTCAGGATCGGTTTCCCCCTTTGTCGCGGCCTCCAGCAGCACGCTGTCGGGCGCATCGACCGGCACCACGATCGGAGGGTCGAGGCGCGCCAGCAGCGCCACCAGTTCACCGTCCGCCGCGAGGTTTTTCTGCTTGGCGTCGAGAACCGCCTTTTCCGCTTCGGCGCGGTCGAACTCGTTTAGCGAAAGATCGACCAGCTTGTCGTCCAGCAGCTTTTCGCGCGTCAGTACCTCATTGGCGATCCGCGCAATCGACCAGACACTCTGCCGGTTCCCGTCGTCGTTGATGACGCGCACCCGCGTCTGGATCTGGTACGCGGTCAGGCTCATGATGACCGTGTAGAACACGATCGCATACATGCCGAGCAGCAGCGCTCCGCCTATTCTTCGGCGCCAGCTCTTTCGCACATTGTCGGTAAGCTGATCGTCGCGTTGTGTTCCAAGAGCGGTCTGGGTCAGCGTTGACAGCAATTTCTCGTAAAACGGAACATCACTCTTGTTCATGATAGGTATTGCCCCCGTGAATATTCGCCGAAATCTTCAAACGTATAGAAAATCCAGTTCGACAATTACACGCAAAGGGAAATGCTAGCACCATGCGGGCGCAGAGTACAAGCTGGGATGATCGAACGAGGAGTCATCACTGTGCGGTATCTGCCGTTTTCGCGCCCGTCCGATCTCGAAAGGGCACGACCAGTTGGTCGCCGGCGCGGGCGCTTTGGTTCAATGTGAACGTGAAAGGGCTACAGAACGACGTCCTCTAAGGCCTTCGGGTGCCGCGTGATCTGCTCGTACCCGTCATGCGTGACGATGACACTGTCGCCGACCTGGGCGCGGAAGGTCCCGGCGACGCTTACCGACCCGTCCACCGCCAGCACCATGCCTGGCGCGAGCACGGTCTTGTCGCCGTGCACCAGTTGCGGCGGTTCGAGGAAACTGAACCCGGTGGCCCGGCCGCAGCGGAAGGGATAGTCGTGGCCGGCCCCCCGGATCACTTCCGCATAGGCCGCATGCACGTCCTCCGCGGTAACGCCCGGGCGCAGCACCGCCAGTGCGGCGGCCTGGCTGTCGAGCGCGACCTGATAAACCTCGGCCTGGACGTCATCGGTGATCTCGCCGATCCAGAAAGTGCGGTCAAAGCCAAGCTTGAAGCGGTGGAAATTGGTCATTCCGCAGAAACACAGGAAGACCGGATCGCCGCGCTGCATCACCCGGGTACTGGCGCGGTGATGCGGTTTGGTGATCTCTTCGCCCGACGCCATGATCTGGAGGAAATGGGTGTTGGGCGACATGCACCGGTCGGCGTAATGCGCCGCCAGCAATTCCGCCGCCTTGCGGGTGCCTGCCGATGACGTGGCCAGCGCCACCTCATATTCCGGCACGCCGGGTCCGATGGCGGCGCGGCCCGCCTCCATCATGGCCATGGCGACCTCGCCGGCGTGACGGGCAAGCTGCAATTCCTCGTCGGACTTGATCATGCGCATTTCAGAAACGATGCGCGTCACGTCGCCAAGCTGCCGGTCCGCGACCGTGGCGCCGACAAAGGCGCGCACCACCGGCGGCATCCGGTCCGGTTCGATGGCAACGTGTGCCGCATCGCCCAGAACGCCGGGCAGGTCTTCGCGCCATTCGTCGCCGAGGCCGTCATTCCAGGGGGAAATCGTGTCCACATGCGCGGCCGCCTCGGCCATGTCGAGTTCCATACTCGGGGTGATGAGCAGGCTGGCGCCGTCCACCGGCACGACGAGAATGGTCGGCCGGCCGAAATCCATATGCAGATAGTCGTAGTAGCCGGTGAAGTAGTAGACGCTGTCGTCGTCGGTGATCAGGGCGACGCTGAAGCCGGCGTCCGCGAGCCTGCGGCGCAGGTCGGCAGTTCTGGATGCAAACATCGGGTCCCGTCTCCTGTCAGCCGTCCTCTGGTCCTTCCGACACGACAATGAGGCATTCGCTGTTGTCGCCGGGCGGTATCGCCTTCATCGCCGCGACTGCCGCCGCGCCGCTTGGCGTCGTGGCGATACCGTGCCGCGCCAGTGTTTCCACGGCGGCCGCGGCATCGCCATCGGTGACGGTAACGAACCAGTCGGCATCGTGCCTGAGCGCCGAATAGGCGATCAGCGAAGCATCCTTGCAGTCGAGCCTGCCCATGTTGGAGAGCGGACCGTCGGCGTGGACGAGATGCCCGGCTTTTGAACTCTCCATCAGGCAGGGCGCCGCGTCCGGTTCGACGACGATGATCTGGGGTTGCTCCGCCCAGAACTCGCGAATATGTGCCGCGACGGCGGCGGCGAGGCCGCCGACCCCCGCCTGCAGGAAGACATGGGTCGGCCATCTGCCGTCCGTGGCAAACGCCGCCCTGCATTCCTCGGCAAGCACCGTATAGCCTTCCATCACCAGGGCAGGGCGCTCGACATAACCCTCCCAGGACCCGTCCGCCAGCAGCAGCCAGCCATTGGTGTCAGCGGTTTCGATTGCGTGTGCGACGCTGTCCTCATAGGTGCCTTCGACGCGGACAACCTCGGCGCCCGCCGATCGGATGCGTGCGGCGAAGCCTTCCGGTACCGCGTTTGAAAGTACGATAACCGCCTTGGCCCCGAAGATACGTGCCCCGGCGGCAAGCGACAGGCCGTGGTTGCCGGCACTGGCGGTAATGAAAGTGAGCTGTTCTGCCTGCGATCGCGCTTCGGGGCTTTCCAGGTTCGTAGTGCCTGCCGCATCGGCAATAATCTGCGCCACCGCATAGGTGGCGCCCAACGCCTTGAAACTGCCGAGCCGCATGCGCTTGCTCTCGTCCTTGGCGTGAAGCGACCCGATGTCCAGTTCGCCGGCCAGCGCCGGCAGATCGAGCAGCGGTGTTGCCGCGTAGGCCGGGCAGTCGCGCAACATGGCAAGAGGCCGGTCGGCCTGCGGCCGGAACATGCGTTGGCCGGTGGTTCGTGAAGAACGTTGGTTTTGATGTATCATGGCCGCACGATAGCGTCTCCGTGCGATGTATTCATCGCGCACAAGTGGCAAATTGTGAAAATATTTTTCACACGGCGGCGAGTTTTCGGTATGTTCACCTCATGACCGAGCTGGATGCCGCCGACACGACGATCCTGCGTCTCCTGCAGGAAAACGCCCGTGAGCGGCTGGAGACCATTGCAGCCGAGACCGGTCTCTCGGTTGCATCGGTGCAGCGCCGCATCAAGGCCCTGAAGGCGGCCGGTGTCATTCTTGGCGAACACGCACTGGTCTCGCCGGTGGCTGCCGGCTACACGATGACCTTCCTGATCCTGGTGGAACTGGAGCGCGAGCGGCTCGACCAGCTCGACGCCTTCCGCCGCAAGGCAAGGGCCGAGCCTCAGGTGCAGCAGTGTTACTACATCACCGGCGAGGCGGACTTCGCCCTGATCGCTCTGGCCCGCGACATGGCGGACTTCGAGCGCCTCAGCCAGCGCCTGTTCTTCGACGATGCCAATGTAAAGCGGTTCCGGACCTCCGTCGTCATGAGCGCCACCAAGGTTGGCCTCACGGTGCCCCTGTCCTGAGGAACCGTTACCGGTCCGGCATGGGTTCTCCGGCCATCACGTTGTGCAGTTCGGCGTCGGCCTTGCCGAGGAAGCGGCGGATGTTGCGTGCCGCCTGGCGGATGCGGTGCTCGTTCTCGACCAGCGCGATCCGCACATGGCCCTCGCCATGCTCGCCGAAGCCGATGCCGGGCGCGACGGCGACCTCGGCATGTTCAAGCAGCAGCTTGGAAAACTCCAGCGATCCCAAGTGGCGGAACCGGTCCGGCACCGGCGCCCAGGCGAACATGGTCGAGGGCGGTGGCGGCACATCCCACCCGGCGCGCCCGAAGGAGGAGACCAGTACGTCGCGGCGCCCCTTGTAAGTGGTGCGCACTTCGTCGATGCACTCCTGCGGTCCGTTAAGCGCCGCCGCGGCAGCCACCTGAACCGGCGTGAAGGCGCCGTAGTCGAGATAGGACTTGACCCGAGCCAGCGCCGCGATCAGCTCCGCGTTGCCGACCGCAAACCCCATGCGCCAGCCAGGCATGGAATAGGTTTTCGACAGCGAGGTGAATTCGATCGTGAAGTCCTTTGCACCCGGCACCTCGAGAAGCGAGGGCGGCGGATTGTCGTCGAAATAGAGTTCCGCATAGGCGAGGTCGGAAATCAGGATCAGCTCTTCGCGGCGGGCGAAATCGACCACCTGCTTGTAGAAGTCGAGCGACGCGTTGAGGCAGGTCGGATTGGACGGATAGTTCAGCACCAGCGCAATCGGCTTCGGCACCGAATGCTGCATCGCCCGCTCCAGAGCGCGCATGAACCCATCGCCCGGTTCGGCCGGCAGCTGCCGGATCACCCCGCCCGACATGATGAAACCGAACTGATGGATCGGATAGGTCGGGTTGGGCGCGAGGATCACATCGCCCGGCGCGGTGATCGCCTGGGCCAGATTGGCGAAACCTTCCTTTGACCCGAGCGTCGCCACCACTTCGGTATCCGGGTCGAGCGTCACGCCGAAGCGGCGCTCGTAATAGGCTGCCTGGGCGCGGCGGAGCCCGGGAATTCCCCGCGATGCGGAATAGCGGTTGGTGCGGGGCTTGTTGACGGTTTCGATCAGTTTCTCGCGGATATGCTCCGGCGTCGGCAGATCCGGATTGCCCATGCCGAGATCGATGATGTCCGCGCCCTGCGCCCGAAACGCCGCCTTGAAGCGGTTGACCTCCTCGAACACATAAGGCGGCAGGCGCTTGATGCGGTGGAAGTCGCGTTTCATGGCTTACGATTTGGTGCGCTTGAGATGCTCGTCCAGCCGCGGCAGGATCTCGACGAAATTGCACGGCATGTAGCGGTAGTCGAGCTGGTTTACCAGAATGCCGTCCCAGGCGTCCTTGCAGGCGCCGGGAGAGCCGGGCAGGCAGAAGATATAGGTGCTGCCCGCAACGCCCGCGGTGGCGCGGGACTGGACGGTCGAGGTGCCGATCTTCGGGTAGGAGATCATGTGAAAAACCGTCGAGAACGCGTCCATGCGTTTCTCGAACAGGGCTTCGACCGCTTCCGGCGTCACGTCGCGGCCGGTGAGGCCGGTGCCGCCCGTGGTCAGCACCACATCGACCGAAGCGTCGTCGATCCACTGCCGCACCCGTGCCTGGATCTTGTCCACATCGTCGGTGCAGATGTCGCGGTCGGCCAGTGCATGGCCCGCCGCCTTGAGCCGCTCGACCAGGATGTTGCCCGACTTGTCGTCCTCGGGCGTGCGCGTGTCGGACACGGTCAATACCGCGATACGCACCGCGATGAAGTCTCTCGCCTCGTCAATGCCTGGCATCGGGATCAACCGTCTTGTTGTTGCAGTTCGTCGAGCTTGCGGCGGATCGCCAGGAAGTCGCGCCAGGCGAGTTTCTTCTGGGCCGGCTGGCGCAAAAGATAGGCCGGATGCAGCGAGGGCATCACCGGCACATCGCGGCCGTTCACCTTGTAAGACTTCCACTGGCCGCGCAGGCGTAAAATTCCGGACGTGGTTCCGATCAGCTCGCGCGCCGGAACCGCGCCGATGGGCACGATGATCTGCGGGTCGGCAAGCTCGATCTGCCGTTTGATGAAGGGCCGGCACTGCGCCATCTCAACCGGGCTCGGATCGCGGTTACCGGGCGGGCGCCAGTAGATTACGTTGGCGATGTAGACGCTGTCGCGGTCAAGGCCGATGGCGGCCAGCATGCGGTCGAGCAACTGGCCCGAGCGGCCGACGAAAGACTTGCCCTGCAGATCCTCGTCGCGGCCCGGCGCTTCGCCGATGAACATGACCCGGCCTTCAGGGTTGCCGTCCGAGAACACCAGGTTCTTGGCGGTGCGTTTGAGACCGCATTCATCGAAGCTTTCAAGCGCTTGGCGCAATTCTTCGAGGGTGGTGCATCGCGCAGCACGCTCCTCGGCGCTCGCCGCCAGTTCGTCGGCCGAGCCGGTCGCAGAGGGTGCGGTCACTGGCGCGGCGCGTGATTCGGCGAAATTCCTCGGCGGCAGAGGGGCTTTGCGCGGTGCCGCGGGTGGTTTCGGCGGTGCTTTGGCCGCGGCCGCCGACTGCGCATACCGGTCCATCGGTGCATCGCCGATTACCTCGTCGACGCCCATTTCGACGTACCATTTGAGCAGCTCAAATGCGTCCTGCCTGGAAAGGTTCACCGGTGTCGGTCCGCTCGGTTGATCATTGACGCCCAATATAGCGCACCCGGGCATGATAGCACGCGGCGCACTTGGTCGCGCCTCAAGTGACATGAATCTGTCGCGATTAGGCTTGCGCAAGGCCCGCGCGGCGGACTATGACCGGACTGGAGAGGCGGCGAAAGCACGAGGTTTCGCGCCGCTTGAGACCTGAGGACTTGCAGCGAAAAGGATCACGCGATGTCCGAGCGCGAAGCGATGGAATATGATGTCGTTATCTGTGGCGCGGGGCCTGCCGGACTGGCGGCTTCGATCAGGCTGAAACAGCTTGCCGAACAGGCCGGCACCGACATTTCGGTCTGCGTGCTGGAGAAGGGTTCCGAAGTCGGCGCCCATATCCTTTCGGGCGCGGTTGTCGATCCCATCGCCATGAACGAGCTTTTTCCCGACTGGAAGGAGCGCGGCGCGCCCCTCAACGCCGAAGTGACCGAAGACCGCTTCTACATGCTTGGCGCCGGCGGAGCGCTGCGGCTACCCAACTTCGCCATGCCGCCCCTGATGAACAACCACGGCAACTATGCGGTCAGCCTCGGCAACGTGGTGCGTTGGCTCGGCGAGCAGGCCGAAGCGCTCGGCGTTGAGATCTATCCCGGTTTTGCAGCATCGGATCTGGTCTATCGCGAAGACGGCTCGGTCAAAGGCTTCGTCACCGGCATATTCGGGGTTGGCAAGGACGGCGAGCAAAAGCCCGACTATCAGCCCGGCATGGAGCTGCATGGCAAATATGTGATGATCGCGGAGGGCGTGCGCGGCTCGTTGGCCAAACGCCTGATCTCGGAGTTCAATCTCGATGAGGGCCGCGAGCCGCAGAAATTCGGCATCGGTCTCAAGGAGCTCTGGGAGATCAAGCCTGAGAATCACCGCGAAGGCCAGGTCACCCACACCATGGGCTGGCCGCTTGGCGGGCGCACCGGCGGCGGCAGCTTCATGTATCACCTGGAGAACAATCAGGTGTCGATCGGCTTTGTGGTGCACCTGAACTACACCAACCCGCACCTGTCGCCCTACCGCGAGTTCCAGCGCTTCAAGCATCACCCGCTGATCGAGCCGGTGCTCGAGGGCGGCCGCCGCATTGCCTATGGCGCCCGCGCCATCACCGAAGGCGGCTTCCAGTCGGTACCCAAGCTGACCTTCCCGGGCGGCTGCCTGATCGGCTGCTCGGCGGGTTTCGTTAACCTGCCGCGCATCAAGGGCTCGCACAACGCCATGAAGACCGGCATGCTGGCGGCGGAATCGGCGTTCGACGCACTCCAGGCGGGGCGCGAGGGCGATGATCTGGCGGAATATGAAGACAAGTACCGCGCTTCCTGGGTCTATCAGGACCTGAAAAAGGTGCGCAACGTAAAGCCGCTGTGGTCGAAATTGGGTCTCTATGGAGGCCTGGCGCTCGGCGGCCTCGACATGTGGCTCAACGACACCATGGGGCTGTCGCTGTTCGGAACCCTGAAGCACGGCAAGCCGGATCATGCCACCCTCAGGCCCGCATCCGAATGCAAGCCCATCGACTATCCAAGGCCCGACGGGGTGATCAGCTTCGACCGCCTTACAAACGTCTCCTTTTCGGCCACCAATCATGAAGAGGATCAGCCGGTTCATCTGCAACTGAAGGACGCTTCGGTGCCGATTGCGCAGAACCTGCCGCGCTTTGACGAACCGGCGCAGAGATATTGTCCGGCGGGCGTCTACGAGGTAATAAGGGACGACGATGCCGCCGAGCCGCGGTTCGTGATCAACGCGCAAAACTGCGTTCATTGCAAAACGTGCGACATCAAGGATCCGGCCCAGAACATCAACTGGGTGGTGCCGGAAGGCGGCGGCGGACCGAACTACCCGAACATGTGATCGGGCGCCGGTATTTTTTGAACCTGATAAGGTTCTTGCGCGTATATAAGGTTCGCGCGCGTATGAAAGAGACGTTTCGGGCGGTTTGAGCCCGACCTGCAACAACAACGGATACCCATGTGATGGCACAACGGACCGGGTCTGACGTGAAGAAAGCGACAAGCCTCCGATTGTTTGGCGCCGGCATGGCGGTTGCGCTCGGACTTTCCGCTGGAATGATCCAGCCAACCCCGGCCAAGGCCCTGTTCGAAGGCAGCCTGTTCTCACCATCCGGCAACTACCTTGCCGGCAGGCTGGCGGGCAAGAATCGCGACAATCAACAGGCGGCGGAATTCTACACAAGGACGTTGCGCTCCGATCCGGACAACAACATCATTCTCGAGCGCACCTTCCTGCTCGAGCTGAGTGCCGGAAACATCGAAATGGCGGAGCGCCTGGCGCAACGGGTCGTCAATCAGGACGCCAGAAACCGTTTGGCGCGCATCGTCCTGGGGCTGCGCGATTTCAAGGCGGGGCGCTATGAAGAAGCGCGCGCCAACTGGAAGTCCGCCGCGCTCGGATCCATCGGAAAACTGACATCGTCGATGCTGACAGCGTGGTCGTTTGCCGCCGAAGACAAGGTTGACGAAGCGCTCGGCGCCCTGGAAGAGCTGGCGCTGACGGAATCTTTCGCCATCTACCGGATATTCCACGGCGCCCTGATCGCCGATCTCGGCGGCGACGACAAGAAGGCGCGCGAGTTCTATGAAAAGGCTTACGAGTCGGCCGGGTCGTCGCTCCGGGTGGTTCAGGCCTACGGCAATTATCTGGAACGCAACGGCGACAAGGACAAGGCGCGGGAGATCTACCAGACCTATTCCAAATCGACCAATGAGCATCCGCTGATCCTTGATGTCATCAACGGCATCGAGACCGGGCAAACGCCGGTGGCGATGATCCCTAACGCGCGCAAGGGCGCGGCCGAATCCCTGTTCGGTCTGGCCAGTGCGCTTGCCGACGAATCAGGCGTTGACTTTGCCATCGTCTATTCAAACCTGACGCTGGACCTGAAGCCGGACTTTCCGATCGCCGCCACCCTGCTCGGCGACATCTATGAGGACGCGAAGCTCTATCAGCAGGCGATCGACATCTATCGCGACATTCCGGTCAACTCGCCGTTACAGATGAACGCGCAGATCCAGACTGCCCTCAATCTCAACGACCTTGAACAGCTGGATGACGCGCGCGGCGTTCTGGAAACGCTGATCGAAGCGCACCCCGACCGCTATCAGCCGACATTCACAATGGCCAATATCCTGCGCGGCCACTCGAAATTTGCCGAGGCGGCGGAGTATTACGGCAAGGCGATCGACCTTCTGGACAAGATCGAGGAACGGCACTGGACCGTGTTCTATTTCCGCGGCATCTGCTTTGAACGTTCCAAGCAGTGGCACAAGGCGGAAGCCGACTTCCTCAAGGCGCTGGAGCTGCACCCCGATCAGCCGCTTGTGCTCAACTATCTCGGATATTCCTGGGTCGAGAAGAGGCACAATCTCGATGAGGCCATCCGCATGATCCGCAAGGCGGTCGAGTTGCGGCCCAATGATGGATACATCGTCGACAGCCTGGGCTGGGCCTACTACCAGATGAAAGAGTTCGATCTTGCGGTAAAGGAGCTCGAACGCGCGGTCGAGCTGCGTCCGGAAGACCCGGTCATCAACGATCATCTCGGCGATGCCTACTGGCAGGTCGGACGCCGCATCGAAGCCGTCTTTCAGTGGAGCCATGCGCGCGACTTCAAACCCGAGCCGGAGTATCTTGAGCGGATCCTGCTCAAGCTCGAGCACGGGCTGCTTGACGGAAAAGCTGCAAACGAGACGGACCAGCCGGACAAGTCCTAGGTTCTGTACCGATAACCGGGGCGCCGGCCGGCCGTTCAACGAAAATGATCGAAGAATTCGCGCCGGCCAAGATCAACCTTTCGCTCCATGTGCTGGGGCGCCGTGAAGACGGCTATCATCTGCTCGAAAGCCTGATCGCCTTCGCCGATGTCGGAGACGAAGTCACGGTCTCCAAGGCCGGTCACTTTTCACTGAAGGTTTCGGGCCGCTTCGCCGACGAGTTGCCGCCGGCCGGCGAGAACATCATGATCGCCGCGGCCGAAGCGCTTGCCCATGGTGCGTCGGAAGTCCCCCCCGGGGCTGAAATCACGCTGAAGAAGAACCTCCCGGTGGCATCCGGCATCGGTGGCGGTTCGGCCAATGCGGCAGCCTGTCTGCGCGGGCTCCTGGCCCTGAACGATGTCACCATGAGCGACACCGCACTCAACCAGATCGCCGTGGGACTGGGCGCCGACGTGCCGGTATGCCTGCATCCAAAAGTGTCCTTTGTGAGCGGCATTGGCCAGATCGTCGAGCCGGCGCCGGCCCTGCCGGAGGTCCATGTGGTTCTGGTGAACCCGCGTGTTGCGGTGCCGACGGGCCCGGTCTTCCAGGCCCTCGGGCTGCTGCAGGGTGCGGTTGCGTCCGAGCCCGCGCCGGCACCATCGCGCACCGCATTCCGCAGCGCCGAGGCGCTGGCCGAGTATCTTCTCGAATGCCGCAACGATCTGGAACCACCCGCCGCCGCGATGGTGCGCGAGATCGGCGATGTCGAGGAGGCATTGTTCGCCGCGGAGGGATGCCTGATGGCGCGCATGTCGGGCAGCGGGGCAACATGCTTCGGGTTGTTTGCACACGCCGATGAAGCCCGCGAAGCCGCCAGCGGCCTCGAGCGCGATCACTCAGGCTGGTGGGTCACCCCGACCCGCCTCAGTTGATGTTTCCGGCCGAAAGGCGATACAAGCGAAACACAACTGTCACGCGTCAGGACGGTTCGGCCTAAGTCGATCGCGATCCAGCACTCCTCGAGCATACAATCCATGAGTGACGAAAGTAACGGGCGTCAGGACAATTGGCTGCAGTATCTGATTGGCCTTGCCCTCGCCCTGTTCATCCATGCCCTCTTCGTGCTGCTTGCCATCCTTGGCGTCCTGGTCATCAACGCCATGTTCCAGGCGTGGCGCGCCGGAGAGGCCAGCGCGGGCGAAGCGATCGGCATTGGCTTTCTCGGTCTGCTGATGGCCGTTATCGGCGTTGGCTTCTTCTATGCCGCCTATGTCGGCGCGCCGCGCTTTCTCGGCGGGCTCGAGCGCGGGCGCAAGAAATACCGCGACCGCCCATGGCTGGTGAACCGTCAATGGCGCGCCAGGCGCGTGGTTCACTCAACCAAATACACCGCCTGGTTCATGTGGTTCTGGTGTCTTTGCTGGTGGGGCATCCTGGGGTTTCTCTGGTCCGTCAACAAAGACCTGATCATGGCCGAGCTGCGGGGCTCCTGGGATCAGGCACTCGTGGCCTCGCTGCCCTTTGTCGCCGGCGCGATCGGCCTGCTTGTCGCCGTTTCGCTGTCGTGGCAGCGTTGGCGCTACGGCGATGCCGTGCTGATCATCACCACTCTGCCCGGGTATCTCGGCGAACGGTTTCGCGGCAAGGTTCAGGCGCGTCTCTCCGGTCCATTGAACGAGCCGTTGGGGCTCACGCTGAGTTGCGGCAGCCTCGCCAGCAAGCAGGTTCGGTCATCCGACGGCGGATACAAGACAACCTGGATCACCCACGAATTGTGGTCGGATCGGCAACAGTTGAGTCCGACCCAGACCACATTCTCACGTGGCCGCATCACCATTCCGGTGGACTTCGACCTGCCGCCGGACCAGCCGGAAAGCGGCCATATACTCGATGATCCGCAGATCGTCTGGAAGCTTGAGATTGATCCGGGCTCGGTGCTCGACCGATCGGCGAAATGCGAGTTTCAGGTTCCGGTTTTCGGCCGGCGGGATGAAAGGATCTAGAATCTCAAAATCCTGAACCAGCGCGCCACGTTGAGCAGGCTCATACAGGCCGCCGCCACATAGGTGAGGGCTGCCGCCAGGAGGATCTTGCGCACCGCCGGCATGTCGCTTTCAGGCAGATAACGACCGGCGCGCAGAACCTTGAGCGCCCGGTTGAAGCTGGCGTCGAACTCCACCGGCAGGGTGATCATGTGCACGACAACGGATGTGCCGAGGATGGCGATACCGGCGGCGGCCTGCAGCAGGAATCCCGCCGGCGAGCGGGTGACCGCGGCGAGGATTGGCGCGCCAAGCATCACCACACCGCCGACTTTTTCCAGATAGTAGGACAGTTGCGCCAGATCGGTGCGCCGCTTCAGGAGGACATAGCCCGAGGCGTCCTGCATGGCGTGGCCGACCTCATGGGCGGCCACGGCGACGGCGGCCAGCGAGCGGCCGTCATGGTGCGCTTTGGAAAGGCGCACGGCCTTGTTCTTGGGATCGTAGTGATCGCCCGCCTCCGTCAGTTCGACGGTGACTTCCTGGAGGTCCATTTCATCGAGGAGATGGCGCGCCAGTTCTCCGCCGGTGCCGGGAAAGTCGTCCCGGTCCTTGCTGTGGCGCGCCAGCACGGCCTTGACCCACAGGCTTGGCCCGAAAGCCAGCCCCAGAAATGCGGCCACTCCTAGCAGAAACACCATTCAATGCGCCCAGATGTGATCACGACACCTATAGATATAGTGTCAGGACCGGTGCAAAACCATCGCTTGCGGGTTTGCTGTGAAGAACCGTTCTAGAGCGGGATCAGGAAAAGTGGACACCGGTTTTCCGTCCGATCCCGCTCTATCATACTGGAATCGATCACGTTTTATCGACTTAGGTGATTCAACCTAAGTCGATCGTGATCTAGTGTTCGCGGTTGACACAGAAGTCGACCGCCTGCATCAGCGCGGTCTTGTGGGCGCTTTCGGGGAAAATTGCCAGCGCGTCGCGGGCTATGGCGCCATAGTGATGCGCCCGCTCGACCGTATCGGTCAAAGCCCTGTGGCGCTCCAGCAGCGAAATTGCCTTTTCGAGATCGCCCTCCTGCTGGTCGCCGGCTTCCAGCGTGCGCTTCCAGAAGGTGCGTTCTTCGGTGTCACCACGCCGGTAGGCGAGAACGACGGGGAGGGTGATCTTGCCCTCGCGGAAATCATCGCCGACCGATTTGCCGAGCAGCGACTGTTTGCCGGAATAGTCGAGCGCATCGTCGACAAGCTGGAAGGCGACACCGAGATTGCGTCCGAAGGATTCGAGCGCCGCCTGTTCGTCATGCGGGCGTTCGGCGATCACCGCACCGACTTCCGCCGCCGCCGAAAACAGCGCGGCCGTCTTGGCGTTGATCACTTCAAGATAGGCGTCTTCCGTGGTCGAGGTGTCCTTGGACGCGGCAAGCTGCATGACCTCGCCCTCGGCGATCACGGCGGCCGCATTGGCGAGAATGCGCAGGCTCTCGAGCGAGCCGGTTTCCACCATCATGCGAAACGCCTGGCCGAGCAGAAAATCGCCGACAAGGACGCTTGCCTCGTTGCCCCACAGGATGCGTGCGGCAACCTTGCCGCGCCGCAGGTCGCTTTCGTCCACCACGTCGTCATGCAGCAAGGTGGCGGTGTGCATGAATTCAACCGACGACGCGAGCTTGACATGCGAGGCGCCGGTATAGCCGCACATCTGCGCCGCGGCGATGGTCAGCACCGGGCGCAGGCGCTTGCCGCCGGAATTGATCAAATGGCCGGCGAGTTCGGGAATCATTTCGACATCGGAACGGGCCATCGAAAGGATGACTTCGTTGACGCGCTGCATATCGTCAGCGACCAGCGCCATGAGCGGCTCAAGGCTCTTGTCTTTTCTGGCGCCCTCGCCGAGGGAAACGACTACACCCACAAAACGCCTCGTTCGGTTTGCGTTGCCTGTCCGTGGAACATAGGGGCCATGCAGGGTGGGAGCAAGCGCGACCTATGGCCGCTCAAGGCATCGTGATGCGCCCGGCGCGCGCGAAGCCAAACCGATGTGTGAACCGGCATGGGATTGCTATATGATCCGGTGCAGTTCTGGCCAAGGTTTGGAATAAGCGAACGTGAAAGAACTGTTGCGCACGAATGATCCGGTGCTGATTTCGTTTGCCGTCTCACTGCTTGACGATGCCGGCATCGGCCACGCCGTGTTCGACACCAATATGAGCATCGCCGACGGCAGTCTCGGTATCCTGCCGCGGCGGCTCATGGTCGATGCGTCGCTGATCGGCGAAGCGCGCAACCTGCTCGATGACGCGGGACTGGCTGATGAGTGCACCTGAACCTGGACATGTACGGGACGGATTGGAAACCACCGATGATGGATTTCTGGGCGGGGAGCTGAAGGTTCTTCAGCCAAGGCGCGGCTACCGGGCCGGCCTGGAGGCGGTGTTTCTCGCCGCGGCAGTGCCGGCCTCCGATGGCGATACGGCCCTCGAGGCGGGCTGCGGGGTCGGTGTGGCCTCGCTGTGCCTCGTTAAAAGGGTTCGGGGCGTCCGCATAACCGGCGTCGAACTGGAGCCGTCACTGGTCGAGCTTGCCCGTGAAAACGCCCGTCGCAACGGGCTTGGCGAGGCGGCCGAATTCATGTCCTGCGATATCCGCGGCGGCACCGACGGCTCTTCCATAGGGCAGAACAGCCGAACGCATGTCTTCGCCAACCCGCCGTTTTTTACCTCCGGCAGCGCCCGGCGTTCCGACGATGCCCTGAAGAACCGGGCGCATATCTGCGAGCGCAAGGATCTTGATGCCTGGGTGCGTTTCCTGGTGTCGGTCGCCGAGCCGGGTGGTTCGGTGACCCTGATCTACCGGGCCGAAGGCCTCGGTGATCTGTTGCATCTTCTCGACCGCCGGGTCGGCCAGTGCCGTATTCTGCCGCTTTATCCGCGCGCCTCGCAGCCCGCCAGCCGTGTCATCATCCAGGGGCAGAAGGGCTCAAGGGCGCCGACAACCCTGCTGCGTGGTGTCGTGCTGCACGGTGATGGCGATGCCTTCACGCCCGAAGCCCAGGGCGTCTTGCGGCACGGTGAGGCATTGCACCTCATGTGAGAGTGGCTTGCCGCCCGCCCGCCTTGCCACTATCTATGAGCGCCATGACAGAGAAGACCAAAAAGAAAGCTTCATTCCTTGCGCGGCTGCTGCCCAAGCGGTTCCGCAAGGACCACCCTCTCGTTCCGGTGGTGCGCCTGAGCGGCGCCATCGGCATGGAGGGGCCGCTGCGCTCCAGCATTTCGCTTGCAAGCTGCGCTGATACGCTGGAGCGGGCATTCAGTTTGCGCGGCGCGGCCGCCGTCGCGATTTCGATCAATTCGCCGGGCGGCTCGCCTGTCCAGTCGAACCTGATATACAAACGCATCCGGGCCTTCTCCGAAGAGAAGTCCATTCCCGTCTACACGTTCTGCGAGGATGCGGCGGCTTCGGGCGGCTACATGCTGGCCTGTGCCGGTGATGAGATCTACGCCGACCCCAGTTCCATCGTCGGCTCCATCGGCGTGGTTTCCGCGGGTTTCGGGTTCACCCAGGCGCTTGAAAAACTCGGGATCGAACGGCGCGTCTACACGGCCGGCGAACGCAAGGTCATCCTCGATCCGTTCCAGCCCGAGAAGGCCGCAGACGTGAAGCAGCTTCTGGCGCTCCAGAAAGAGATCCACGAAACCTTCAAGGCGCTTGTGCAGGAGCGCCGGGGCGATGCGTTGAAGGGAACGGAAAAGAAGTTGTTCAGCGGCGAGTTCTGGGCCGGTGATCAGGCCAAGGAACTCGGCCTGATCGACGATATTGGCGACCTGCGCTCCGTCATGCGGTCAAAATTTGGCGAAAACGTCCGCTTCAAGCCGTTGAGCGCCGACCGCAGCTGGTTGTCGCGGCGTCTCGGCCTGGACTCCATGAAGCGGGCCATACCGATGTTCGACGGCGGCAGCTTCAATCTGACCGAAGATGCGCTCTCAGCCCTTGAGGTCCGTGCCCTGTGGGCCCGGGTCGGCTTGTAGGCTGGTCTAAGCGTCCAACATCGCACCGGCGGCTTGGATCGCGCCGAGCCGGTCTTCGAACATCCGATCGGGCGGGAAGTTCTCCAGCACGCCGAGTGCCGACAGGGTTCGTTCCGCCGTGCCGGAGAGCCCCGCGATAAAGCATGCCGTGTTATCCTCCGCGGCGTGTTGGACCAACTCCTCGATCGCCAGTGCCGCTGAAGTGTCGATGTGGGCGGCCTCGGTGAAGTCGAACACGATCGCCTTGTGTCCCGTTGTGGCGGCGCCGCCACGCCGCACCAGCTCGCGCGCCGAGGCATAGGAAAAACGACCGCGCAACGATAGGACTCCGATCAGGCCGTTGTGTTTTTGCAGTTCCGCGATTTCATCGTCCGACAGACCGTCGCCGGCCTTGGGCAGGGCGATTGCGGTGACGCCCTTGAGCTCCTCGTTCTCCATCCACCGGGCCGTCATGAAGCCGGCCAGGATCAGCCCCACCGCGACCGCGGTAATAAGATCGACGAAGACGGTGAGCCCGAGGGTCACCAGCATGACGAACACCTTGTCGCGCGGCGCCCGGCGGATGCGCTTGAGATAACCCCAGTCGATGATGTCCCAGCCGACCTTCATGAGAATGCCGGCCAGGACCGCGTGGGGGATCTGCTCGGCCAGCGGCCCAAGCCCGAGGACCAGAGCGAGCAGGATTATGGCATGCAGCGCGCCGGAGACGGGGGTGCGCCCGCCGGCGCGCACATTGACCACCGTCCGCATTGTGGCGCCGGCCCCCGGCAGGCCGCCGATCAGGCCGGAGACCATGTTCCCGATTCCCTGGCCGATCAGTTCCCGGTTTGAATCGTGGCGTGTGCGGGTGATCGAGTCCGCGACCAGCGATGTCAGCAAGCTGTCTATCGAGCCGAGGAGCGCCAGTATCAGCGCCGGCTGAATGATGGTCTGGAGCGAGTCCAGCGGGAACGCCGGGACCTGCAGGTCGGGCAGACCGGTTGGCACATCGCCGATCACCGGGGCATCCTGCAATAGTGTGAGCGCAAGCAGCGTGCCGACAATCAGGGCCGCCAGGGGGCCGGGAAGATAGGAGGCGAGCCTGGGCGGCCAGAATATCATCAAGG
>JAJFHL010000156.1 GCA_021775615.1 Hyphomicrobiales bacterium | reverse complement strand
TGTTGCGCAAGCCGATCTCGATGCGTTTTTTGCAGCGGGGTATGCCGAGACACAGGCACTCGAGGTGGTGCTCGGGCTCGCCGTGAAGGTGATGAGCAACTACACCAACTCGATCGCCGGCACCCCGCTCGATGCCGAGGTTCAGAAACTGGCGTGGCGCAAGCCGGTGATCAAACCGCGCAGAGGTGAAGACGTCTGAGGCACCACCAACCGTTAGCCTGCCACGCCCGCATTCGTCGTTCCTGCGAAAGCAGGAACCCACTCGCCGAACAGCGCGTGGAAGCCATCGCTGTGGCATGCCGCGCCGCGAGTGGATCCCGGATCAAGTCCGGGATGACGGTTGTTGGTGAGCGAGGTGCCGTGACGCGGCCAAGACCGGCGTGCCCCGCACGTGATGCGGGGCCCAGGGAGGTATCCCGCGGAGGTGCAATTCGCCCCTGGTTCCCGCACCAAGTGCGGGAAGTGGGAAGAATGATCCCAGTGCACCAGGAGCAGAACTCCTGGTGGCCGAACTCCGCGCCCTTCAGCCGATCCGCCACATCTCCCGTGGCGCCCGCCGGGTCAGAAGCTCGCAACCATCTTCGGTGATCACCACGTTTTCCTCATGCACCAGCATGCGGCCCGGCGTGAACTCCATACCCGGCTCGATGGTCATCACCATACCGGGCACCAGTTCGGTGCCGTCGTCGGGCGTGTTCGACGGCGGTTCGGTGAGCTGCATGCCGAGCCCGTGACCCATGCGTCCGACATTGAGGCCCCGCGAGCCGGCATCTTCCAGAACCCTGGCCATGGCGCGCCACAGATCCGTGGTGGTCGCGCCGGGCCGCGCCGCGGCAATGCCGGCCTCGGTCGCCTGCCAGACCGCTTCATGGGCGCGCGCCACATCATCCCGGATCGAACCGATGGCATAGTTGCGGTCAAAATCGCAGGAATAGCCGTCGTAAAGCGCGCCCAGATCGATGAACAGCACATCGCCGTCGCCCAAAACCCGTTCCGTCGGGCCGACGATGATCTGGTCATAGCCGCCGGGCCCCGAAATAGTTGCGGCAAAGGGCACCAGGTCAGCGCCGCCCTTCATCAGTTCGATGCGGATCTTGCGCGATGCGTCGAGTTCCGTGTCGCCGATGACCACCTCGTCGATGAGCCGCTCGAAGGCGCCGCTGGCGATCTGGCAGATGTGGCGGATATGGGCGACTTCGGCAGGGGACTTCACCATGCGCAGCGACCATATTGTCGGCGAGCCGTCGACGAATTCGAGGCCCGACACCTGCGACCGCAACGTATCGAAGTCCTTGATCGGCATGCGGATCACATGCTCACGTCCCATCTCCCAGCCGATTCTCCCGAACCGCCGGGGCAGGTCTTCGAGCACCCCGCCGAGCAGGGAAAGACCGTCGTCTTCGGGCACCGGCGCCGGCCAGGTGCGAATATCGTCGACCCAGGTCAGCGCCATGCCCGGCGCGCCGATCTCGGGGATAACCGCAATCACACAGCCCTCGCGCGGAATCACCAGGAACCACGGCCGTGTCGGGCTCTCCCAGAACTGGGTCGCGAAGCCGGAGAAGTAGCGCACATTGGGCGGGGCGGTGACGACGAGGGCATCCATCTCGTCCCGCGCCATGGCCGCTTGCGCGCGCTCGAGGCGATGTTCGAACTCGCCCCGGGTAAAGCCCCGTTGGGGAGGTGTACCTTCGCTCATATAGACGTTCCCTCTCGCGTCATACGCGGACTTGATCCGCGTATCTCATGCGATAGACGCAACGTTGGCTGATGGAGATCACCGGATCAAGTGTGGTGATGATGGAAGCGTTCCGTGTTTCAGTATCCAAGCTCCGGCCGCACCTGATTGAGGGGCTCCTCGCCGGCCAGATAGCGCTCCATGTTGCGGAAAAACAGGTCGAGAGTGAGCGGCACATAGGAATCGCCGTCGTCGGCGGAGACGTGTGGCGTCACCACCAGGTTGCGCGTCGACCACAGCGGCGATGTCGCGGGCAGGGGTTCGGGATCGAAAACATCGAGGATCGCCCCGGCGAGGCTCCCGGCTTCCAATTTCACTGCAAGGTGTTCGTAGTCGATCACCCCGGCGCGGCCGACATTGATGAGCCCGGCCGTGGGCTTGAGGAGATCGAGGCGCCGCGCGTCGAGGAGGTTTGCGGTTTCCGGCGTCATGGGCGTCGAAACGAAAACGAAGTCCGCCGACGGCAGGACATCGTCAAGCGCGTCCGGCGTCACCATCTTGTGCACGCCTTCCGCCGCCCGGCCGTGCCGGCTGACGCCGATGACGTTGAGGCCCAGATCGGCGCAGTGTTTCGCCACCGCGCCGCCGATGCTGCCGACACCGACGACCAGGAGCGTTCTGCCGGCAATCGGAGTGGAATAGAGAGAATCGTAGGCCGCTGCGCGCTGATTGGTCATCAGTGCCGGCACCTTGTTGTGCAGCATCAAGACGCCCATCAGGCCGAATTCGCCGGCCTTGGCGGCATGCACCCCCTTGTTGTTGGTGAGCGTCACACCGTCGGGTAGCCAGTCCATCGGCAGGAGGTGTTCGACGCCGGCGCCGATGCAGTGGATCATCTTGAGATTGGGCGCGGCCGCGGCAAGATTTTCGGTCGGAAAATCCCAGGTGAGAAGGACCTCCGCGGCCTGCATCGAGCTCACCCATGTCTCCGTGTCCCAGTCGATGAAGACCTCGAGCCGTCGCGCCACGTCAGGGTAATGTGCCGCCGCCGCGTCGAACCGTTCGCGCGTGATGGTGAACACCTCTTCGCCTTCGGGAGTGTTCGGAAAGGTGTCCGGTGCGGCGTGGTTGTTCTTGACGTGCACCTTGACGGTGCGCTCCTGGGTCATGTCGTGGAACCCCGGTTCAGGCCGTTTGTCTCCAGGTCCCTGAGCTTCGCGATAATCGCCTCGTCGCGCGCCGCATCGTCCAACCCTTCATGTTCGAATTCGATTTCCATGACGGTTTCCCCGACCTGGCGCAGGAAGGACCGGTCGTCGTTCGCGCCGTCAGCCGGCAGGTTCAAGACCGTGTCCTGACCGTAGGTGTGCACGGTCGGGCCCTTGCGGGGCTGTGGCGGTTCGGAGCCCTCGGCAAGCTCCTTGATCTGGCGGCGGATGCGGCGCCGGTAGAGTGAGATGCCGCGGTCCGTCGGCATCAGGTTCTCGCCCATATGGGTCGAGATCGCCCCCATGCCCTCCACCGCCTCGGAATCGGCCGGGTTGCGCTGGCGCTCTTCGTCCGGGCGGTCGAGTATCTCGCCCTGCTCGATCAGCTCGCAGCCTTCCTTGGTATTGTATTCATGCGGGTCGCCGCGCTCGCCGAAATTACCCCACCCGAAAGCGATCGAATTCTCGTCGTCCACCGGCACCACCCAGCGGGTAAAGGCGCTGCGCCCGAAATAGCGCGACGCGGTGCCGTCGGCGGCAAAGGCGGCGCCGGCCTGGGTGAAGTTGGGCAGGATCAATTCGTTGACCCGCACCCAGACATTGTCGCCGACGCGCCGCGTGCTCGATCCGAGAAAGTGGTTTTCATGGCGCTCGTAGAACCCCAGCTCGCCAAGCTCGCCCATGCCTTCGGAGAACTGGGCATGGCTGATCTGGCTGTGCAGGAACGACGTGTGCACCGGATCCATGATGGCGTCGAGCACCTGCACCCAGTTGCACCGGTAAGGCGCCTTGTAGGGCCGGATGGTGATGCCGGGGATCTTGAAGGCGTCGTAAATCGGGAATTCAGGAATGGCGTCCGGCGGCCCGAGATAGGCAAAGATCAGGCCGTTGAACTCGATCACCGGATAAGCGCCGAGCCGGGTGCGGGCGCGCACCTTGGCGGCGGGTTCGGCGTCGCGCGCTTCGCCGGGCGTTTCGAGGATTTCGCCGTCGGCGGCAAACAGCCAGCCGTGATAGCAGCAGCGGATGCCGCGCGGCTCGCACTTGCCG
Organism: Hyphomicrobiales bacterium; assembly: GCA_021775615.1. Lineage (GTDB taxonomy): Bacteria > Pseudomonadota > Alphaproteobacteria > Rhizobiales > JAJFHB01 > JAJFHM01. Next base: position 29,289 of record JAJFHL010000156.1, on the reverse strand, counting down.
TATTCCAGCGAGGCGCGCCGGTGCGGGCAGTGCTTGTGCACCAGGCCGAACTTGTCGCCAGCATAGCGGAACAGCACCAGGTCCTCGCCCAGGACGCGGACCAGCGACGGCAGCTCGCCGAGCTCTTCGGTGATGAACACCGGATGCCAGAAGCGGCGCATGTATTCCCCACCAGGCGTGGTGGGTCCGATCCGCGCCAGCTCTTCGTCGGCGCCGGCCGGCTGCGACTGGTGATATCCGGAAAACGTGGTCTGCGATGCGCTCGGAGCTGTGTCTGTCATGGCGTCTGCACTCAACCTTCGAACCCGGGATTCGCTGCGGTTTATGCAACGAATGAATCTCCTTGTTGACGAAAACGTATCATAGACATAGTTTGTTACGCAATCAGTAACACATGATTGCCTGTTTACGGGTTTCGAAACCGATTGAAGCCGAATACAGGTGCCGGAGAGGTGTGGAGTATGGCGGGCAGAGCGAAAGGGCAGCGGTCCGACGGGACCCTCAAGGCGGTGCCGCTCGATGCCCCGCGCACCCGCTCGCAGGAAGTCGCCTCTCCGCACGACTCGCTCAATCGCGACATCATCCGCATGCTCCAGCAAGACGGACGCATGCCCTACGCGGAAATCGCGACCGCGTTGAACGTTTCCGAAGGCACCATCCGCAACCGGGTCAACTGGATGAAGAGCGCCGGCATGCTGCGCATCGTCGCCATTGCGGATCCGGTCGCCGTCGAGTACCGCACCGATGCCATGCTCGGCATCAAGGTCGCGCCCGGCCACACGCCGGAAGACGTTGCCACCCGTCTGGGCGCTCATTCCGAAGTCGTCTACGTCTTGTGGACCGCCGGTCGCTACGACCTGCTTGTCGAAGTGGTCAATGACGACAAGGACCAGTTCCTGAGGTTCCTGGAAGAACAGGTGCACAACCAGGCCGACATCGCCTCGGTCGAGACCATGGCCGGTCTGAAGAGCTTCAAGAACCAGTTCCTCTTGAAACGGAACTGGAGCTGACACGGCAAGAACAGCCCGCAACGGGCGCCGCCGACAAACAGGGGAAGAGCGACATGAGCAAGATCTATTACGAAACCATGGAAGAGGCGATCGAGCGCAATCGCGGCAAGATCCCCGAGGTCAAGGCGCGGCTCGAGGCGGCGGGCGTCAAGTATGTCCTGTCCTGCTGGATCGACCTCCTCGGTGTGCCCAAGACCAAGCCGGTGCCCATGTGGGACTTCGAGGAACTGTGCCTTGGCAAGGGCCCGCAATTTGCCGTCCACTCCGTATCCTTCGTTCCCGAACTCGGGCCGGCCGACCCCGACCAGATCATGATCCCCGATCTCGATGCGGTTTACATCTGTCCGTGGGATCCGGCCCAGGCTTTCATTTTCGCCGATCTCTACTGGGAGGGCGCGCCCTACAATGTGTGCCCGCGCATGGCGCTCAAGCGACAGGTTGCCGAAGCCGCCGAAGCCGGCTACCGGCCGATGGCCGGCATCGAGCCCGAGTTCATCGTCATGCGCTACGACGAAGACGGGCTGCCGATCAAGGCGTTCGATGTCGACCCGCCCCTGCGCAACGGCAGGTTCCCGCGCCGCCAGGCCTGGGGCTATGACATCGAGGCGACTGCGGATTCGATGGATTTTCTCGGCGACCTGATCGACATTCTCGGCGATCTCGACTGGGACCTGCACGATGTGGTCTGCGAAGGCGCCTATTCCCAGTTCGAACTCGACTTCGGCTACACTCATGTCGTCGAAATGGCAGACCGGCTCACCTTCCTGCGGGTGTTCCTGAAAGAAGTGGCCAAGAACCATGGCCTGTTCGTCACCTTCATGCCCAAGGTGACCATCGGCGACTGGCGTTCCGGCGCGCATATCAATTTTTCAATCCAGGACGTCAAGACCGGAGAGAACCTCTTCGGCAATTCGAAGGACGGCTGGGCCGACGAAGTCAACCATGCGGTCGGCGGGCTCCTGCGCCACGGCGGCGGGCTGTCGGCGATCACCTGCTCGACGGTGACGTCCTACAAGGGCCTCGTCGCCCGCGTGCCCGGGTTCGAAGGCGGCGTCTACACCTGGGCGCCCACCCATGTGACCTACGGACCCAACAACCGATCCGCTATGCTGCGCCTGCCGCAGAACCGCTACTGCGTCGAAAACCGCGCCGTCGACATGTGCATGAACACCTATCTTGCGCTTGCCTGCACGACCGCCGCGGTGGTCCGCGGCATGGTCGAGAAGATCGATCCGGGCCCGCCGCTCGGCAAGGACCTCTACAAAATGACGGAGCAGGAATTCGACGATGCCGGCGTCCAGCGCCTGCCGCGCACGCTCCAGGAGGCAATAAACATGCTCAAGGCCGACGAGGTCATGCGCACTGCCATGGGCGAGCAGCTGCACAAGTCCTACTGCGCCTACAAGGACGATGAATGGGAGCGCTATTCGGTTTCCATATCGGAGTGGGAAGTCGAAGAATATCTCCGGTTCTACTAGAGCGGGATCAGGAAAAGTGGACACCGGTTTTCCGTCCGATCCCGCTCCAAGATATTGGAGTCGATCACGTTTTATCGATTTGGGTGGGAACCCCCAATTCGATCGTGATCCAGTCACATGATGCACCACAATCTCCACATGGCGACCTGGGCAGGCGCCGGGACATCCCGGCCAGCACTGGCATCCGCTTTGGGAAATATTCGTTCGCGTGGCGTTGATTACGAATTCCGTAATTTATTGGTGCTTGACAGAAGGATTTCAAAAAGTAAGGCTGGTTTTCCAGCGGAATTCGTATGTCGGTTCTTGCCGGAGCGATCCGCGGCGAGAATCGGAGGTGAAATCGTGTCGTCGGCCAATCGCGAATTCGCGGACACCGAAGAGGTGGACGCAGACAGCACGGTCGATCGCCGGGCGCTTGCCGCCGACCCGACCAACCGCCGCATCATCGCCTTTCTCCAGGAAGACGGCCGCATGCCCTATTCGACAATCGCGCGCGAGCTCGGTACGTCGGAAGGCACGGTACGCAACCGGGTCAACCAGATGGTGGCGGCCAAGGTGCTGCGGGTGATCGGCGTCGCCGACCCCCTGGTTCTTGGCAATGAAGGCTATGCGCTGGTGGCCATGCGCCTCAGCGGCGGCGCCGATCCGCGCAAGGTGAGCGCCCGGTTCGAGGCCCTTGAAGAGGTGACCTTCGTCCTGTTCGCCACCGGTCAGTACGATCTCGTCATCGAGGTCATCTGCGAGACCCACCGGGATCTGCGCGATTTCCTGCTCGAGCATTGTTACGGGCAGGCGGACACCGCATCGGTCGAGCCGATGATGGCGCTGGCGCTGTACAAGAATCTGATGAAGTGGGGGCGTCCATAGTATCGGCCATGCCGGCCAGTGCGTTTCGGTGCGGCATGCGACGGGTTAAGTAGGGGAGGCAAGGGGTCGTAATGGTCTCGAGCGCCAAAGGGGGAAAAGTCCGGACCGAACGCGGCGGTTCTCCGACCGGCTCGCGCCGCAAGCGGCGCTGGCTGGAATTCAAGACGCCGATTCCCCGTCACCACACCATCGCGCTCGGCATCTCGATCTGGGTCATCTTCTTCGCGCTGTGGGAAGCGGCCGTTGCGTTCCAGTGGGTGAATGCCCTGTTCGTGCCGCCGCCGCAGAAGGTCCTCGCCGGTCTCTACAAGCTCGTTGTCGAGCAGGGCTTCCTCACCGACGTGGTGATCAGCGTCTACCGCATTGCGCTGAGCTTCGCGCTGGCCTGTGCGATTGCGATTCCCCTCGGCATCCTGATGGGCTCGTTCAAGCGCGTCGAAGCCTTCGTCAATCCCCTTGTGTCGTCATGGCGCTATCTGCCGGCGCCGTCATTCATTCCGCTCCTGCTGATGTGGTTCGGAACCGGCGAAGGCCAGAAGATCGCCCTGCTGTTCATCGGCGTTATCTGGTTCCTGATCACCATCATCATGGACCACGTGAAATCCGTACGCACGGAGCTGATCGAGACCTCCATGACCCTTGGCGGCAACCGCTGGCAGATTCTCAGGACCGTCGTCATTCCGGCCTCCATGCCAAGTATCCTGGTGGCCATGCGCCAGATGCTGGCGGTCTCCTGGACCTATCTGGTGATCGCGGAGATCGTCGCCGCGACGACTGGGATCGGCGCCATGATGATGCGCGCCAAGCGGTTCCTCCATGTCGAGCAGATCATGGCGGGTATTCTTGTTATCGGCGTGCTGGGCCTGACCTTCGACTATCTGTTCCGGCTCGCCCACCGGCTTCTGTTTCCATACATCAACGAACGGGAGGCTTAGACGCGGCCGGAGCCTAATCCGGCCGGCATCGCCGTTGCGGTGCAAACACACCCAAGAAAATAAATTTCAGGGAGGAGTAATGAAATGGCCTACAAATCTTTACGCAGCATTCTGACGGTGGCGCTTGTCGCCCTTGCCGTCGCCTGGGCCGCACCGTCCCAGGCCAAGGAAAAGGTCAGTATCGCCGGCCTGACCTGGCCGGGCTACGGTTTCTGGTTCATCGCCCAGGAGAAGGGTCTCGCGCCCGATCTCGAGATCAGCTACCAGGCGATCGAGGATCCCTACCAGAGCTTCGGCCTGGCGACCTCGGGCCAGCTCGACGTGGTGTCGAGCACCATTGAGTTCGCCCCGATCGCCGCCGCCCAGGGCATGCCGATCTCTCTGGTTGCCTATGGCAATCTGTCCTACGGCACCGACAAGATCGTCGTCGGCCCCGGCATCGAGTCCGCCCAGGATCTGATCGGCAAGAAGGTGGCTGTGCTGGAAGGCGGCCTCGCCCAGCTTTACATGGCGATCTGGCTTGAGCAGAACGGCGTCGCCTATGACAAGGTCGAGTATGTCAACCTGATCATGGACGATGCCGCTTCGGCAATGATCGGCGGCGATGTCGCGGCGGCTGAATTCTGGGATCCGTTCGGCACGCAGATCCTGACCAACCTGCCAGGGTCGCGTCTTGCGGCCCAGTCGCGTGAGCCCTTCTGGCTGTCCAACGCGCTGATTGCGGATTCGGTGTTCATGAACTCGGACTTCATCGCCAAACGCCGCGACGTCGCGGTCAAGACCATGCAGGCGCTTTACGACGCCATCGCCTGGTGGCGCAAGAACCCCACCGAGGGCAACAAGATCATTGCCGACGGCATGAAAATGTCGGTGGCCGATGTCGAGCTGGTGATCGGCAAAGACGGCACCGGCAAGGATGGCGGGCTCTATCCCTACGGCTTCATGGAAGCGGCCCGCTTCTGTGGCTCCGCACCCGGCGACCCTCCCTTCGGTCAGAAGAACAGCCAGATCACCGACCACTGGAAGATGACCAACGACTGGTGGATCAAATTCGGTCAGATGGACAAGACCGTGGCGCCGGAGGCGGGCATTGACTGCTCGCTGCTGAGCGACCTGCACAAGGCGGGTTACGCGCAATAAGCGCCCTGCGGTGCAGTCATCGATGGAGGGCCGGCCCCTGGCCGGCCCTCCAAAACAATACCGAAATACGGCGGCCGCCGACGCCCGGCGGAACGCAGACCGGATCATTTGTGGAACAGGATCGCAATGGCCAAGCGGAAGCAAAGTGACGACAGTCCCGCCGGACCGGACCGTTCTGTCAGCGGCTCGAAGCTCCGTGTGACGAGTGTGTCAAAGTCGTTTCCGCTGGCCGACGGCGAGCGCATAGACGCGGTGGTCGACGCCTCGTTCGACGTCGCCGATAACGAGTTGTGCATTCTCCTTGGGCCGTCCGGCTGCGGCAAGTCGACACTTCTGCGCATGGTCGCTGGCCTCGAGGAACCGACCGCGGGGACCCTCGTTCTCGACGGCCACGAAATCCTCGGGCCCGGTGGCGACCGCGGCATGGTTTTCCAGTCCTACACGTCCTTCGACTGGCTGACGGTGCAGCAGAATGTGGAATACGGCATGCGTCTCAACGGAGTGCCGAAGGCGGAGCGCCGCGAACAGGCGGACTATTTCATCGACCTGGTGCAATTGACCAGGTTCCGCACCGCCTATCCCTCACAGCTTTCCGGCGGCATGAAGCAGCGCGTGGCGATCGCCAGGACCCTGGCGAACAATCCAGCGATCCTGCTCATGGACGAGCCTTTCGGCGCCCTCGACGCCGAGACGCGCTGGGCCATGCAGGAGCTTCTGTTGAGCATCATGGAGACGTCGAAGACCACGGTCCTCATGGTCACCCACGATATCGAAGAAGCCATCTTCCTTGCCGACCGCATCTTGTTCATGTCGCGCCATCCCGGGCGCATTCGCGAAAACCTCGTGACCGAGTTCAAGTCGGGCCGGCGCAATGTGGAAAAAGAAGAAATCATCGGCATGGCGGGATACGCCGAACTGGAAAAACACATCATGCGCATGATGCGCGAAGAGAGCCCGAGCCGGGGCAACGGTGCCTGACGGGTGGCGGCGAACTCGCGAATTTTGAGGAAGTTGATCGGGAGAACTTGATGAGCGAAACAAAAACACTGGGCTGGGAATTCGTGCCTCATCAGCACCGGGGGCCACGGCAGCATACCGGCGAAGACGACCATATCTACTCACCCAAGCTGCATAACGGCACGTTCAAGTCAGGCGGCATTGCCACCTTCATGGGCGCGCCCTACTGCCCGCCCGACCGCCACGCGATCCGCGAGATGGGCGCCAAGATCTGCTTCCTCGGCGTGCCGTGGGACCAGGGCCAGATGGTGCGCTCGGGCACCTCTTCCGGCCCGACCGGCATTCGCGAGGCCTCGACCCAGTATTTCTCCTACATGTTCGAGTTCGGCGTCGATCTGATGAGCTTTTTCCGGCCGGTGGACTGCGGCGACGTGCCGATCGTCACCGGCAACAACAACCGCTCGCACGAGTTCATCTACGAATACATCACCGAGTGCCTCGAAGGCGGCGCCAAGGTGATCTTCTGCGGCGGCGACCATTCCGCACCGATCCCGGGCGCACGCGCCCTGTCCGATTTCCACAAGAACGGCAAGATCGGCTACATGCACATCGATTGCCATCTCGACTCGGCGCCGGACTGGGGCGGCATCGACAACACCAATTGTTCCCCGGTCTCACGGGCTTTCGATCTGCCCAACTGCGACGGCGTCAACATCGCCCATATGGGCTCGCGCAACGGCCTCAACCCGAAGGACTGGTACGATTTTTTCGTCGACACCGACGCAACCCTGATCCCGATGATGGAGGTCGTCGAGCGCGGCGTTGAAGACTGCACCAGGGAGATTTTCGAGGTCGCCGGCGACGGCACCGACGGCATCTATTGTTCCTGGGACACGGATTCCCTCGACGCCAGTTGCATGCCCGGGACCACCGCGCCGGAATGTTTCGGCATCACGTCGCGCGAGGCGCTGCAGATCGCCCGCACCGCCGGCACCTATGGCGCCGATGTGCTGGAGATTTCCGAACTCAGCCCGATCTTCGATGTCAGCCAGATGAGCATCAAGCTGGCCTGCTGCATGATCTACCACTATCTCGGCAGCCGCGCGAAGACCCTGCGTGATGAGGGCAAGGCGCCATGACCAAAAGCGAAATCAAGGACACCACATTGCCCAAGCGCGAGGAGACCATCCGATGAACCCTGCCAAAGCCTTCGCCCATCTGTTCTCCCCTCAGGGCGGCGACGATGCGGAAAACTACCGCGCCCCCGGTCAGATCACCTTCATGCGCGCCGATCACGTGCCGCTTGATACCGAAAAACTGCGGGAGGCCGGCGTGCGGTTCGCCTTCATCGGCGCGCCGTTCGATGAAGGCAACGTCGGCAAGCCCGGATCGGATGAGGGTCCCCGGGAATTCCGTCTCGCCTCGCAGGAGTATTTTCCCTACTGGTTCGAGTATCAGGTCGATCTCTACGGCTGCAGCGCCGATTGCGGCGACGTGCAGATGCCCAAGGTCAATCCGGCCCTCTCGCGCGACCGGATCTACCAGGCGGTGCGCACGATCCTCGCCGCCGGCGTGACCCCGATCATCTGCGGTGGCGACCGGTCGATCTCGATCCCCGCGACCAGGGCGCTGTCCGACCATATCGGGGCCGAAAAGAAGATGGGCTACCTGCACTTCGGCGCCCATCTCGAAATGGCCGACAGTTGGGCCGGCGAGCGGGACGTCAGCACCTGCGCGCTGGCGCGCATCAGCGAGCTTCCCAACCTCGCCAGTGCCAACACCGCCCATGTCGGCGCCCGCAACTCGCTCAATCCGAAGGACTGGATCGATCTGGCCGAGCAGAGAGGCCTGCGGTTCTTCCCTATGCTCGAAGTGCTTGACCGCGGTGTCGACACCGTCGCCGAGGAAGCCATCGCACGGGCCTGGGACGGCACCGACGCCCAGTATGTGAGCTTCAATTTCAATGTCATGGACGCTTCGGCGGCGCCGGGCGTAACCGCCACCGAGCCGGGCGGAATGGAATCGCGCGAGATGATGCGCGTCGCCGGCGCGCTTGGCGCGCGCGGCAAGGTAAGCGTGATCGAGGTGTCTGAGCTGTGTCCCATATTCGACGTCAGCGGAACAACGTCGCGGCTGGCGGTCTGCGTCATCCTGCGGACCCTGGCCGCCATGGCGCAGGCGCGCGGCGAGGTTGTCGACAAAGAGGTCAGGCGGCCGGGCTGAGTGTGAGCGTGGACGCGGAGCACCTCAAGTCTCGGTGAGCGTCATTGTTCGGTGAGTGTGATGGAAGTGAGAGTATCGCAGATCCTGGGTTTCGCCAGCGAAGCCGCCTTCGCCGGACGCCTGCATGATCTCGGGCATGCCGGCGGCGTCGAATACGTGATGCTTGCCGGCGAAGACGTCCATCGCCGGCGATTGCGGGCCCGCACCGACAAGGGGACCGACTGCCTGATTGCCCTGCCGCGCGAACAGTGCCTGGGCGACGGGGCGGTTTTGCTGCTCGACGAAGACCGCGCCGTTGTCGTGCGTCTGGCGGATGAGCGGTGGCTTGCAGTGCGCCCGAGGGACAGCGCCGCGGCGCTTGAACTGGGCTATTTCGCCGGCAATCTGCATTGGCGGGTTAGGTTTGAGGGCGACCATCTGCTTGTTGCTCTGGAAGGACCCGAGCTCGATTACATCGATCGCCTGAGGCACTTTCTCGATGACGGGCGAGTGGTCCTGAGTGAGTGTCATGAGCAGGCACCATGAGTGATCCCGGCGCCATTCCGCTGGCGGCGTTCCAGCATGTCGACAGCTTCTTTCCAAGCGGCGCGGTGTCGTTTTCCTGGGGGCTTGAGACCATGAGCAACCGTGGCCTGGTGTCCACGCGGCGCGATCTGCACCAGTTCGTTCGCGCCCAGCTGACCAACCGGTGGGCGGTGTTCGAGCGTCCTGTCATGATCCACGCCCACGCCGCCGCGGGTGATATGGAAGCACTTGCCGCCCTCGACTGGCGGGTCGAGGCGCAGACCCTGGCCGCCGAGCAGCGCGACGGCTCGCGGCGCATGGGCGCGGCCCTGCTTGCGATCCACGTCAAACTGGAGACGCGCGATGCCGAGGCCTATCTGGCCCGTGTGCATGACGGTCTGGCCGCCGGGCACCTGCCGGTGGTGCAGGGCCTGGTGTGGCAGCGGCTCGGGTTCGATGCCCAGCTCATCCAGCGGATGGCGGCGCACGCCCTGTGCACCGGCCTTCTAAGCGCGGCGGTCCGCCTCGCGATCATCGGTCATTTCGACGCCCAGCGCGTGCTCGCCGACCTGCATCCGGTCATCGAGGATCTGCTTGGCCAGGCCGTCGCCGGCCCGGACGCCATTCACAGTTTTGTTCCACAGACCGACATCGCATCCATGAACCACGAGACCGACGAAATGCGTCTTTTTGCCAACTGACCGGCCGAACAATGGGAGGTCCGCATGTTACTGACACCAACCGAACTGGAAAGATTGACCATCTTTACCGCCGCCGAGATATCGCGCCGGCGCAAGGCCCGGGGTCTGAAGCTCAATCATCCGGAGGCCGTTGCCTATATCTCCGACGAAATCCTCGAAGGGGCCCGTGACGGGCGCTCGGTGGCCGACCTGATCGGCTACGGTTCGACCCTGCTCAGCCAGGACGATGTCATGCCCGGGGTCGCCGACCTCATTCCCATCATTCAGGTCGAGGGAACCTTTCCCGACGGCACCAAGCTGGTGACGGTGCATGACCCGATACGCCCCGGCAAGGGCAAGGCCGCCAACGAGGCGCCGGGCGAACTCGTCTGCGAGGACGGCGACATAGAGATCAACGCGGGCCGCGATACCGTCACTTTGAAGGTCACCAACTCCGGCGACAGGCCGGTTCAGGTGGGAAGCCACTACCACTTCTTCGAGACCAACAAGGCGCTCGATTTCGACCGTGACACGGCCTTTGGCAAGCGGCTCGACATTCCGGCCGGGACCGCGGTCCGGTTCGAGCCGGGCGAGGCCAAGGAGGTCACGCTCACCGAATTCGGTGGAACCAAGGAACTGCACGGGCTGAACGGTCTCACCAACGGGTCGGCCACCAGCGAAACCGTGAAACAGGCGGCGCTGAAACGCGCTCGCGACCAGGGTTACAAAGGGGCCTGAAGACAATGGCAAAGATGAAACGCGAAGACTATGCGCATATGTACGGGCCCACCACCGGCGATGCGGTGCGCCTCGGCGACACCAGCCTGTTTGCGGTGGTCGAACACGATTACGGCGTTCCCGGAGACGAGTGCCTGCATGGCGGCGGCAAGACCCTGCGCGACGGTCTCGGCCTGACGCCGGGTTACGACAGCGCCATGGGCGCCCTCGACATGCTGCTCTGCAATGCGACCGTGATCGATCCGGTGCTCGGCATCGTCAAGGGCGACATCGGCATCAAGGACGGCCGCATCGCCGGCATCGGCAAAGCCGGCAATCCGGGTATCATGGACGGTGTCGACTCCAACCTGATCTGCGGCGCCGCCACCACCGTGCGTGACGCCGAGGGACTGATCGCGACACCGGGCGGTATAGACGTCCATGTGCACTTCGACTCCGCCCAGCTTTGCGAGCACGCCATCTCGTCCGGCCTCACCACAATGATCGGCGGTTCGCTCGGGCCCATCACCGTCGGCATCGATTGCGGCGGGGCCTTCAATGTCGGCAAGATGCTGCAGGCGGCGGAGCAATGGCCGATCAATTTCGGCTTTCTCGGCCGTGGCAACACCTCCAAGCCGCGCTCCATATACGATCAGATCGCCGGCGGCGCCTTCGGCCTGAAGATTCACGAAGACTGGGGCGCCATGCCGAGCGCCATCGACACCTGCCTGTCGGTCGCCGACGAGCTCGACTTCCAGGTCCAGCTTCACACCGATACGCTCAATGAAAGCGGCTTTTTGGAGGACACGCTCGCCGCCATCAACGGCCGCACGATCCACATGTATCACACCGAAGGTGCGGGTGGCGGACATGCCCCCGACATTATCCGCGTGGCCGGCGAAATGAACTGCCTGCCGTCCTCGACGAACCCGACCAATCCCTACACGGTCAACACTTTCGACGAGCATCTCGACATGACGATGGTCTGTCATCATCTCAGCCCGTCGATCCCCGAGGACGTGGCCTTTGCCGAGAGCCGCATCCGTGCCCAGACCATCGCGGCGGAGGACGTGCTCCACGATCTCGGCGCGATTTCCATGCTTGGCTCCGACAGCCAGGGCATGGGCCGCATCAACGAGGTCATCTGCCGGACCTGGCAGCTCGCCTCGAAAATGCGCGACCAGCGTGGCCGGTTGCCCGAGGAGCGCACGGCGAACGGCGACAACGAGCGCATCAAGCGCTACATCGCGAAATACACGATCAACGCCGCGCGCACCTTCGGCATCGAGCAGCATGTCGGGTCCCTCGAGCCCGGCAAGCTCGCCGACGTGGTGCTCTGGCGGCCGGGCTTTTTCGGCATCAAGCCGGAGATTGTGGTCAAGGGCGGCTTCATCGCCTGGGGCGCCATGGGAGACAGCGCCGCCTCGCTCATGACCTGCGAGCCGGTCCAGATGCGCCCGCAATGGGGCGCATTCGGGCGGGCGAAGCAGGCGTTGAGCGCCTCATTTGTCAATCCCATGGCGATTGAGAGCGATATTGCCGGCAGGCTCGGCCTGTCAAAGCATCTCCTGGCGACCAGGGGCACCCGCAAGCTCAACAAGCAGCACATGCTGCACAATTCGGCCTGCCCCGAGGTCACCGTCGATACCCAGACGTTCGATGTCTTCGTCGATGGTGAGCTGGCGACCTGCGAGCCGGCGGACAGGTTGCCGTTGGCGCAACTCTACATGATGCGGTGAGGAGGGATCATGGACGACACAGTCACCGCTGACCCCCCGGCACGGGTTCAGCCCGCGTCGGCGGCGCGTATTGGCATCGGCGGCCCGGTCGGTTCCGGCAAGACCGCTCTCATCGAGCGGCTGATACCCGAACTCGGCCAACGCGGCATCGAATGCGCGGTGGTCACCAACGATCTGGTCACCAAGGAAGACGCCCTGCGCCTGCAGCGCAGCGGGCTGATATCGCCCGACCGGGTGAGGGCGGTGGAGGCCGGCGCCTGCCCGCACACCATCATCCGGGAGGACCCGACCTTGAACATAGCCGCGGCGGACGAGCTGAGCCGACAGTTTCCGGGCGCCTCGGTGATTCTCATCGAAAGCGGCGGCGACAATCTGGCGTCGACCTTCTCACTTGATCTCGTCGACTACTGGATGTTCGTCATCGACACGGCCGGCGGAGACGACATTCCCCGCAAACGGGGGCCCGGTGTCGTTCGCAGCGACCTTCTCGTCATCAACAAGACCGACCTGGCTCCCCATGTCGATGTCGATCTCGACCTCATGCAAGAGCAGGCGGACGCGGTGCGGTCCGGACGGCCGGTGATCCTCACCAACTGCCGCGACAATCAGGGGATCACGGCCGTGGTCGACCAGCTCTGCCACGATGTCCTGTTCGTCGATGCATAGCGTCCTGGAGATCGCGCCACCGGCCACGGGCGCTCCCGACACCGGCACGGTCGGCGGACGTCTTGAGCTCGGCTTCGAGCGCGCGCCTTCGGGCAAGACCTATCTTGACCGGCAATTCGCGTCATACCCGTTTCACGTCTGCCGTGCGCTTTACCTGGACAGCGCCGCGCCCGGCATGGCCACGGTCTACACCCAGTCAAGTTCAGGCGGGCTTTACACGCAGGACAGTCTTCGCGCCACGGTGCGCGCCGGCGCCGGCGCGCAGGTGCATCTCACCACCCAGGCCTCGACCATCGTGCACAAATCCGCGCGTGGCCCCGCAAGCCAGGAGATGCGGATCGTGGCGGACGCGGAGGCCTATGTGGAGTATCTGCCCGATCCGGTCATCCTGTTGCCCGGCGCCCACCTCGTTTCGAAGGTCAAAGTGCAGGCCGCCGCCTCGGCATCGGTGGTTCTGTTCGATGCATTCCTTACCCATGATCCAGAGGGCAAGGGGCGCCCATTCGACCGCATGATTTCCGACGTGGTGATAGAGGACGAGAGGGGCCGGCCCATGGCCATCGACCGGTTCGAGGCCGAAGGCAGCGATTTTTCCGATCCCGCTATCGGCGTCACCGGCGGTTATGGTTGCCACGGGACCATCATCGCGTACAGTCCCGGGCACGAGGCGGGAAAGCTGCTTGAGGTGAGCCGCCGCGCTGCAGGCGATTTCAGTACGTCGTCGGTCGGCAGTTCATTGTTGCCGGGAGGGCGCGGTGTCTGGGCCCGGGTGATGGCGTCGGACGGGGCCGATCTCAGGTCGGCCATGACGGGACTTTGGTCGGCGATGCGCGAAGAACTAACGGGCTCTCCGGCGAGCGTCCGCCGTAAATGAGAAGGCAGTAGGCGATGCTGACATGGCTGACACTGGGATTTTTCATCGGCATGCAGCATGCCTTCGAGGCGGATCACGTGGCCGCGGTCACGTCGCTCGCCAGCGACAAGACCGGCATCAGGCGCATTGCCCGCCTCGGCGCCATCTGGGGCATGGGCCACGCCGCGATGCTGGCGGTCTTCGGCGGCCTGGTGTTCGGCCTTAAGATTGCCCTTGACGAACATTTGTCGGCATCGATGGAGTTTGTGGTCGGGATCATGCTGGTGGCGCTCGGAGGGCGTGTGATCTACCGGCTGGTGCGCGACCGCGTGCACTTTCACGCCCACCGTCACGATGAGGACCGCGCGCATTTCCACGCCCACAGTCACCATGGCGATGTCGCCGATCATGCCAAGAGCGCGCACGCCCACGTTCATCCCGACACCGATTGGCGCAAGACACTGCTGGTCGGCATGATGCACGGTCTCGCCGGTTCTGCGGCACTCGTCGTCCTGATGGGATCGACCGCGTCATCGCTGGAACTCGGCCTCCTGTTCATGGTTCTGTTCGGCGTCGGTTCCGTCGCCGGGATGGCGGTGCTGTCCGCAATGATTGCGATACCGCTATCGGTCACGGCCAAATCCCTCACCTGGCTCAATCGAACCCTGCAGGCTGGTGCCGGCATCGTTGCCGTGGCGATCGGCGTTGTGATTATCTTCGAAAAAGGCGCCCTGCTCGCTGGTGGAGTTTGAATTTCGTGGATCTGTCCGAAAACAGAAGATCATGCCAGGCGGTAACGTTCCAAGCCCGGTCGATAGCACACGGAAACACTGGCCGATGATAGCCTTGCATCTTCACATAATCTCGATCCCCGGGCGAAGACCCGGGGTCCAGGGCGATGCGAAAAAGCATGGGTGTGTCGCCCTGGGTCCAGCATCAAGTGCGGGACATGCCCGGGGATTTACGGAAACGCCGGGACCTGCTCGATGACCCAAGATCACCGGACGTTCGAACTGGGTGATGTGGCGTTGCAGTCTGGCGTGGTGCTGCCGGCCGCCCGGCTCGCCTACCAGACTTACGGCACGCTCAATGCGTCGGGCGACAATGTTGTGGTCCTGCCCACCTTCTACACCGGCACCCACACCCGCAACGAAGGGTTCTTCGGCCCCGGCCGCGCCATCGATCCGGCGCGCCACTTCATTGTCTCGGTCAATCTCTTCGGCAATGGCCTGTCGTCCTCGCCGTCGAACACGGCGCCGCCCAACGACGGCCCGCGTTTTCCCGATGTGACCATCTGGGACAACGTCGCCTGCCAGCACCGGCTCCTGACCGAGGAGCTGGGGGTCGAACGGGTCGCCCTTGTCGCAGGCTGGTCCATGGCGGCGCTCCAGAGCTATCAGTGGGCGGCACAATATCCGGACATGGTCGACGCCATCCTGCCGTTCTGCGGCTCGGCCAAGGCCTCACCGCACAACATTGTCTTCCTCGAAGGCGTCAAGGCGGCGCTCTGTGCCGACGGCGACTGGAACGGCGGCGACTATGAAGTCCAGCCGGAGCGCGGCCTCAGGGCCTTCGGCCGGGTCTATGCCGGCTGGGCGTTTTCCCAGACCTTCTACCGCGAAAAGCTGCACCGCCAGCTCGGCTTCGAGACCTTCGAAGAGTTGCTGCGCGACTGGGAGGAGGACCATGTCGCCAACTGGGACGCCAACAATCTCATCGCCAAAATCTGGACCTGGCAGAACGCCGACATCTCCGACAATCCGCTCTATGGTGGTGATTTTGCGAAAGCGCTCGGCGCAATCAAGGCGCGTTGCATCGTCATTCCCTGCACCACCGACCTTTACTTCCCGCCGGTGGACAATGAGATCGAGGTGAGCCACATGGCGCACGCCGAATGCCGGCCCATCGCGTCGCCCTGGGGTCACTGCGTCGCGAGTCCGGGCAATTCGCCGGAGTTCGAGGCGGCTCTCGACCAGGCGATCGCGGAATTGCTGTCCGGCGCTTAGGCAGCACTGCCTGCGATGATGGGAGGAAGGACCAGGAGACATGAATTCGAAGCCGCTCATTTATGTGTTCGCCGCCTGCCTCTGTATCGTGGCGGCATCGCTCGCCGCCACAACCGCATCCGCGCAGAGGGCGCCGTCGGCACTCGAGGCCGCAAATTACAGCGGCCTGCATGCCGCCGCCCATCGTGGAGATGTCGCCGCCATCCGCAAGCTCACGTCGGGGGGCGCGGACATGGAGGTGCGCGACGCCGCCGGCCGCACACCACTGCATGTGGCGGCTTTTGCCTCGCAGTATGACGCGGTTCGGGCGCTGGCGGGTGCGGATCTCAACGCCCTGGAAAACAGCCGCTATGACATCGTGACCATTGCGGCGGTGGCCAACGATCTGAAGATGGTCGACCTCGCATTGTCGCTCGGAGCCAGTGCCGGCAACATAACCAGTCCCTATGACGGGACCGCGTTGATCGCCGCAGCTCATCTCGGCCACCATGGCGTCGTTGAACGCCTGATTGCGGGAGGCGCGCCGCTCGACCACATCAACAACCTCGGCTGGACGGCGCTGATCGAGGCCGTCATCCTCGGCGACGGCGGGCCGGACCATGTCAGGACGGTAGGGGCGTTGGTCAGGGCCGGCGCCGACAAGTCCATTGCGGATCGCCAGGGGGTCACACCGCTCGCCCACGCCACGTCACGGGGATACACCGAGATAATCGCCCTGCTTGAGGGGTAGTTCAGCCGCCGAACTTCGCCACCGCCGCCTCGAAGCACTCCATGGGTGCGCGCACGGTTCCCGCGCCGATCTGCCCGCCGCCCTTGCCGGCGATACCGATGTCCATCATTGGCAGGATTCCGGTCTGGACCACCTTGAAGACATCGATCCCCGTCGGCGTGCCGCGATACTTGAGGAACGGAATATGGAAATCCGGGTTCTCGCCCTGGGTGATGTCGTAGAGCTTCAGATTGCGGTCGACCATCGCCTGCGGGTCGCCGCCCTGATAGGCCTGCAGCGGGAAGGCGGCCGCCTGGGCGAAGCCGCCCAATCCCACGGTTTCGGTGATCGGGCTTTCGCCGCCCATCCAGGAAATCTCGTCTTCCGTGTGGCCGTCGAACAGCTTGGCCTGGACGCTGGCATGCGGCCCCCGGATCCACTCGTCGCCAAGGCCCGAAACCCGGATACCGAATTCGGCGCAACTGAAGCACATCGCCGTCACGATGCTGGAGTTCTCGACGCCATGCGCCGCATCGGCGATCGCCTTCGCCGCCGCCATCGACAGGCGCAGGAAGAAATAGTGGTCCTCGGTGAGGATCTCCATCGTGTCGCGCACATCGCTGCGCGGCACGTCGGCCAAGTCGAGGAACGCCGGCATCAGTTCGCGCGCGAAAAGAAGTGATGCCGCCGTGTTGCGCGAGTGCAGCTCATCGCCCATGTGCAGCGCCCGGCTCATGATCGGTTTGAGCGGTATGCCGCCAAGCGCCCGGGTCGCCGCGCCGATTGTCGGGGCCACCTTGTCGCCGATGAACTGGAGCTGCTCGCGGACGTCCTCGTCATAGACGCCGTAATTGAGCCGCTTTGGCGACTTGCCCTCATACATGTTGCAGTAGCCGACGGTGCCGTGGGTCTCGTTGCGCACCACGAAAACCGGCATCGATGCGGTATAGATGCCCGCCAGCGAGCCGACACAGCCATAGTCGTGGCAGCCGTCGACCTTGAGCTCACCGCTGGCAAACCCTTCGGCCGCCTCTTCCGCGTTGCCTGCCAGCCCTTCGAACAGCGCTCCGCCGATGATCGCGTCGCGCTGGCCGCCCTCATAGGCCTCCCACGGCAGCGGCGGACCCGAGGTCAGGACCGTGTTTTTGGTCATGCCCGGAACCACGTCGATTGCGGGCGCCACATCGGTCAGCACGGGGTTCGCGGTTGTCAGGCGTTCGAACGCTTCTTGATTGGCGGCGTCATGTTCTGTGGATCGGTTCATCTCGAAGTCTCCCGGCGGACCTAGTCCATTTTGACGCCCCCAGGGAATGGATGTTTGGCTCTGTAAGGGTTGGTGTCAAGAACCGTTACGGGTTCGCAAGGGGCAAAGTTTCCTTCCGATCAACCAAGAACCGCGTCGGCGAGATCCCGGGCGCGAATGGGCTCCAGGCCTTCGGTTTCCGCCACCTTGATGAGCTCCATCACGCGGGCGTTGACCGGTGCTTCCATGGCGTGACGCCGCGCCAGCGCCACCACCTCGCCATTAAGGTAGTCGATCTCCGTCGGTCGCCGCTTCGCAAGATCATCGGCCATGGAGGATCGCGCGGTCCCGTCGATCTTCTGCAACCGCAGCCCGACATTCCGAAAGAACCAGTCCGGCGTGTCCAGCATGTGCGGCAGTGCCCCGGGTGGCAGCGCCGTGATGCTTGCCGGAGTGACCCCGGCCGCCCTCAACACGGCCAGCGCTTCGCGGATCGAGGCTGAGAAGACCTTCCGGTAACCGCGCTGCGAAAGTTCTTCGCGCAATGTCAGTCCGGACAATGCGTTGACCGGGTTGTTGAGGTTCAACAGCAGTTTGCCCCACATCACCGGCATCATGTCGGATTTGAGGGAAAGGCTCGCCCGCGAGCCTTCAAGATCTTTCGCCAGCGTCTCGGTGATCTCCGTCCTCTGCACCGTCACGCGGCCCTTGCTGCCCTGATGCCAGCGCCCGTCCCCCAGCGCGGCCACATTGAACGGCACCATGCCGGCGATCACCGGATGGTCGGGCAACAGGGCCACAAGCTCCGATGCCGCGCGCACGCCATTCAGCAGCGACAACACCGCCGTACCCGGCCGTGCATGGTCTGCGATCGTCCGGGCCGCCTCGGCAAGGGCGGTGCATTTCACGGTAAGCACAATCAGCTCGGCTTCCGCCAGGCGGGTGGGGTCCGCCGCAAAGTCGACGTCTGTGGCGTCGCAGTGCCACGACCAGCCTGAATGATCACTGAGGGTGAGGCCGTTTCCCGCGATCTCGTCGCCGACATGGGCGCGCCCGACGAAGCGGACGTCGAGTCCCGCAGATTGCCACAGGCCCCCGACAAAGCAGCCGATCGCG
Source organism: Hyphomicrobiales bacterium (assembly GCA_021775615.1). GTDB lineage: Bacteria > Pseudomonadota > Alphaproteobacteria > Rhizobiales > JAJFHB01 > JAJFHM01. The sequence goes on along the minus strand of JAJFHL010000156.1, from coordinate 10,446 downwards.
CCGGCGCCCAACACCGCCACCTTCGGTACTTCAGGCATTTTTGCCGGCTTTGAGACCGGAGAAGATGCAGCCCCCCAGGAACGTGCCTTCAAGCGCGTTGTAACCGTGATAACCACCGCCACCGAAACCGGCCGCTTCGCCCGCTGCGTAAAGGCCGGGCACGGGTTCGCCGGCCCCGGTGAGCGCACGCCCTTCCAGATCGGTGTGCAAGCCGCCCAGGCTCTTGCGGGTCATGATATGCAGCTTGACGGCGATCAGCGGCCCCGCCTCCGGATCGAGGATGCGGTGCGGCTTGGCGGTGCGCAACAGCCGGTCGCCGCGATAGGCGCGGCTGCCCCGCAACGCGATGATCTGGGCGTCCTTGGCGAACGGATTGTCGAGCTGCCGGTCGCGGTCTTCGATCTGGGCCTGAAGATGGGCCAGTTTGATCTCGACCTCGCCGAGGGCGTTCATGGCCTCAACCAGTTCGGGCAGAGTGTCCGCCACGACGAAATCGGCGCCGTGCTGCTTGAACGCCTCGACGGCCTTGGGCGCGCCTTTCGACAGACGGTCCTTGAGCAGCATGCGCCAGCTTTTCGACGTGAAGTCCTCGTTCTGTTCCGAGCCCGACAGGGCGAATTCCTTTTCGATGATTTTCTGCGTCAGCACGAACCAGGAATATTCATGTCCGGTGGCGAGAATGGCCTTCAGCGTGGACAGGGTGTCGAAGCCGGGCAGGCAGGGCGCCGGAAACCGGTTGCCCTCGGCGTCGAACCACATGGAGGAGGGGCCGGGCAGAATGCGGATGGCATGTTTCGGCCAGATCGGAGCCCAGTTCCGGACCCCTTCGGTGTAGTGCCACATGCGGTCTACGTTGATCAGCGCCGCTCCGGCGCTCTCGGCGATAGCCAGCATGCGTCCGTCCACATGATGCGGCACTCCCGACAGCATCGACTTCGGCGGGCCGCCCAGTCGGTCTGTCGGCCAGTGCCGGCGTACCAGGTCGTGATTGGCGCCAATTCCGCCCGAAGCCACGATGACCGCATCGGCGCGCAGTTCGAAGTCTCCGGTCACGTCCCGCGAGCTCTGGACGCCGCGCGCAACCGTATCCGCGGCCAGCACGTCTCCGGCAGCACCGCACACGGCCCCGTTCTCGACGATCAGGCGGGACACCCGGTGACGGTAGCGGATCTCCACCTTGCCCTCCGATATTGCGGCGTGCACCCGCGCCTCATAGGGTTCGAGCACGCCCGGGCCGGTGCCCCAGGTGAGATGAAAGCGCGGCACCGAATTGCCATGGCCGTGCGCCTCGGCGCCGCCGCGCTCGGCCCAGCCGACAACCGGAAACCAGCGCAGGCCATGCCCGTGCAGGTATGCGCGCATGTCACCGGCGGCAAATTCCAGATAGGCCTCCGCCCATTGCCGCGGCCAGTGATCTTCGGGTCTGTCGAACTGGGCCGAGCCGAACCAGTCGGCGCGGGCCAGTTCCAGACTGTCCTTGATGCCCATGCGCCGCTGCTCGGGCGTATCGATCATGAACAACCCGCCGAGCGACCAGAAGGCCTGCCCGCCAAGTGAGGTTTCGGGTTCCTGCTCAAGAATGACAACCCGGCGGCCGCGCCGCGCCAGTTCGCCCGCGGCGACAAGGCCCGCCAGACCGCCGCCGATCACCAAGACATCCGTAGCGCTCATCTGGATATCTTAGAGCCTATTCGCGCCGTGTCGAATGCGTTTGGTGTGCCGGAAGCCCTATCTTGGCTGCGGGTAGCCGAAGAAACTGAAGCCGCCCCACAGTGCCGGGTCGTCATATTTTGCCTTGGCGTCCAGTATGGCGCGATGCAGTGCCGCTTCGGTGCCCTTGCCGGCGCGCAGCATGGTCACGAAGCGCTTCATCAGGAAGCTCGTGGCCTCGTCATCGACATTCCACAGGCTGGCCACGATCTGTGACGCCCCGGCATGGATCCAGGCCCGCGCCAGGCCGAACACACCGCTTTCAAAGGTCTTTCCGAGGCCGGACTGGCAGGCGCTCATGACCACCACGGGATGTTTGCTGCGATAGGACAGAGCCTTGATGTCGCCGCCGGTGAGATGGCGTCCGCTGAGCGCCAGAAAGCTGCCGTCCATCGGATTGACCGCGTCGGAAACCCCATGGGTGGCGAGGTAGATCATCGACAGATCCTGCGACCCGAGCGCCTCTCGCACCGTGTCGAAGGTTGCCTCGGTACCGGTGATCGGCGATGCGCCGAGGGATCTCGCCGCAAACTCAGCCTCTTTGCGCGCGCCGGGAAGGACCGCAAACTCCCAAACCGGATCTCCCGAGAGATCGGGATCGCCAATGACGACGCTGGACCCGCGCGCAAAGCGCTTCGGCGCTTCGACCCAGAAGAACAGGGCATCGACGGTGGGCAGCACTACCGGCAACAGGACATCGATCAGGGTGTGGTCCGGTTCTCCGATGCGGAGCGCAGCAAAGGGTACCGAACTTAGGTCACGGCTCGGCAGGATCAAAAGCTTGCGGTATGCGGCCGCCAGCAATTGCTCTTGGATGGTCTCGGGGAGCACCCGTTCGGTGAGCCGCTCTGCTTCGCTGCCTGAAACCGCCGAGAGCGGAGCATCCGGCGACGCCAGCGCACCACGGTCTTCGCCGTGCTTGACCGGTGCTCGGGTCACCGCACGCGTTGTGACCGCGAGCTTGTCCCGGAAGAGTTGCGACACATGGTCCGCCGATTGCAGCTCGGCGGCGGTCACTCCTCCGTCAGGCGCGATCAGCCAGACGCACCGGCCCTGGTCGGGCTCATAGATCAGAACCGCGGTCAGTCCGCTTGCGTCCATGGCGCTTGCGTGCTCGGCGATGGCCTTGATCAGGGTCTCAACGTCTGCGTAAAGAAACGCCCGGCGTGAACGCGAAATGGCGAGATCGCCGCGCTTGGCATGGCGCCGGTAACCGGTCAGCATCTTGTAACGGAACTCGATCCGCGCCTTGTCGTGCTCCTGCAGGGCCAGTTGAAATCTGTCCGGGTTTTCGCATCCCTCTCCCGACAGCGCGGATGCCCGGCCGGCGGACGCCGCCAGCACAGTCAGCATTCCCAATACAATGGCGCCCGGCCCAAACAGGATTTTCAGCTTCATCGCCTACTCCAGATGCCGGTCGCTTGAAAGTTCATCGGTGATACCCGCCTGTGTCGGCCGTTCAAGATAGGTGGACAGCGTGACATAGGTTCGCGTGCCGCGCACCCCCGGTATCTCGTAGATCCGCGCCAGCAGCCCTTCCAGCGCCTCGCTGCTTTCGAGCCGCGCCTTGAGCAGCATGCAGGTGTCGCCGGTCACCGAATGGATTTCCTCAAGTTCCGGCAGGTTGGCCAGATCCATGAGTTCCTTGGACTTGCCCCAGCCCGATGTGTCGACGTGAATGAAGGCCAGCAGTGGCTTGCCAACGGCCTTCCCGTCAACCAGCGCAACGGTGCCGCGAATGCGTCCCGACGCCCGCAGCCGCTTGACCCGCTCGTGCACGGCGGGTGGAGAAAGACCGACCTGCGCGCCGAGATCGGCGTAGCTGACGTCGGCCCGCCGCGCCAGTTCGCCTAATATTTTTCGGTCCAGAGCATCCATCGGACGGGTAGGCGCCGGGGTTTTCCGAACCTCATCTGCTTTTGATGTGTTCTGCATCTAATCTCTTTTCAGAATGACATTCAGCTAATAGATAAAATAGCAGAACAAAAGTCAAGGAACAGGTATGTTGCGGAACCCGGTGCCGCTCCTCACATTGTCCGTCGCCATTGTCGGCTCGAACGCACTGGTGCTCAGCCCGATATCCGGTTCGGTTGCGCAATCGTTCGTGGGAACCGACCCGGCAGCGGTGATGACGGCGTCCGCCGTCTATGGATTGAGCACCGCGGTCAGCGCCCTGACCCTGGCGCCGCGGGCAGATCGGACCGGTGCCGAGGCCATGCTGCGGCGTTCCCTGGCGGTTCTGGTGCTTGCCCTTGGCGCCAGCGCCGCCGCGCCCGCGTTCTGGATGCTGTGCCTGGCCCAGGCGCTGGCCGGGCTGGCGGCGGGCACGGCGCTTCCGGCGGCTTACGCGCTCGCCGTGCAGGTTGCCCCGAAAGGGCGCGAAAGCACCACGCTTGGCATCGTGCTGACCGGCTGGACCCTGAGCCTGGTCGCCGGGGTGAGCCTCTCCGCGGTCCTCGCGGACATGGTCAGTTGGCGCGGCGTCTACTGGACCCTGGCCGGTCTGTGCGCGGTGACGGTCCTTCTGGTCAGCCGGGCCGACGACTGGGGTCATCGGGCCGCGTCTGACTTCGCGACCTCTCCGTTCACCGCCCTGCGTGTCCCGGGAATCGGGCCCATCCTGATTGTCTGTGCGGCCTACATGGTCGCCTTTTATGGGCTCTACGGCTATCTCGGAGCCCACCTTCAGGGAAGTCTCGGCCGCTCGACCGCTCTCACCGGCCTCGCTCCCCTGGCATATGGGCTCGGCTTCGGTGTCGCCGCGCCGCTCGACCGCATGATCGACCGGTTTGGTGCCCGAGGCGTCTCGCTATACGTCTTCTCCGCGCTTGCGGCGGTCTATCTTGCAATGGCGGTGTTTGCGGCGTCTTTTTCCGGTCTCGTGGTGCTGTGTTTCGCCTGGGGCCTCGCGAACCACCTTGGTCTCAACCTGATCGTCGGCCGGCTGACGGCGCTTGACGAGCGCCAGCGTGGCGCGGTGATGGGATTGTACAGCGCCACGACCTATGTCTGCCTGTTCGCGGGCACCGTGGCGTTCCGTTCGCTGTTCGAGACCTATGGGTTTGCGGTCTGCGCCGCCGCGTCCGCCCTCTGTATCGTACCGGCGCTCGGCGACGCGGTCCGCCTGCGGCGGCCGGCCATACAGCCGCCAGGGTGACACGCAGGCACACGTTATGCGGAGTTGTCACCCACCATCGACCAGCGCCTTTCGCATGGCGACACGGGGTTCAACCGCGAAGCCGCTTTCGGCTTCTTCATGCTGGACGGCCGCAAGGCCGGTGCGCCAGGCTTCCGGTTCGAATACCCGGTAGCCAAGCCGTTCATAGAGCGGCGCATTCCACGGCACATCGCGGAAGGTGGTCAGCGTGATTTCAGAGAGCCCGGCATCTCGCACCCACGCTTCCGACGCATCGACCAGCCTGCGGCCGAGGCGTTTGCCCTGATCGCGTCGCGAGACCGCGAGCTCGAGCAGGTGGGCACACCCGTCGATGCGCCAGATCAGGGCGAACCCGCAGATCCGCCCGTTTCGCGCGCAGGCAATGAAGACGGCGCCATGTTCGAGTGCGGTGCGCAGTTCCTCGTCGCCGCGGTTGGGCCCGTCGGCGCAGAAATCATACCCGACCTCGCGGAAAAGCTCAGCCGCGTCGCGCTCGATGGCGGCGAGGGCCGGGAGATCGGCGGCGGTGCCGGGCCGGATCTGGTATCCATCCGTTTCTGAACTTGCGGTCATCATCTGTTGATCATTCCGACACCAGGTCAATGGTTGTCGTATCGTGGCGCACGATCGCCGAAATGGTCTCACCTGCGGCAACCGGACGGGGTGCATCCACGAAAAAGAATGCATGGCCCCAGTGATCGCCCGACCGGCCGGGATAGTTGCCGATCGAGACCCCATCCATCAGCAACATCTCGAACCACACCATGAAGCCGTGCAGCACGCCGCCACGGCGGCAGGTTGTTTCGATATGCTTTGTTTCTCGTTCGAAGGCGCCGCCGGAGAAGTCGAATTCGAATACAGTCGTGGCTTCGCCAAGCAGCTCGAAGTCACCGTCCCGAACGCTCTCCACTGACAGGTTGCCGGATCTGGAAAACTCGTTGAACAGTGAGAGATCAAAACCCGCCACGTCGCCAACCCGGTCAAGCGCGTGCAGATTGGGCGCTTCGATCGGAGCCACATGAACTGAGCCCGATGTCGGAACCAGCCGCGCGTTCGGTGCCAGGAGATTTGCCCGCGCATGGCTGACGGCGGCCAGCATGCCTTCGCCGATCAGAAGATTGTCCGCGATCTCGCAAATCAGAACATCGGCCTGGCCCGGCAGGTCTTGACCGACGAGGAGATCGGTCGACCATTTCGGAATGACCGTAATCTTGGATGCGAGGCCGTTGGCCTCCACGATGTCCCGCGCCTTCTGCGCGATGGTTCCGACGCTCTCGCATGTGTAGACATGCTCGGCGCCGGCTCGCACCGCCATCATCGCAAGCAGGCCGGCGCCGGTGCCGATTTCGAGCACCACATCGCCGTCCGTGACCGCGGCGCCGATTGCAGCCTCATAGGCGGCGTTGCGCGGTTGGTCGTTCAGCATTCCGAAGTGCCAGCGCGGAACCTGGTTGCGGAGCACCTGCGAAAGGCCGATCTTGGCATCGAAGTTGTCAGCATCCGCCGCATATCCTTCGCGATAAAGCACACCGGCAATGCCGAGACGCCTGACCTCGTAGAAGGCATCCGCGCTTGCCGCAAGCGAACGCGCCCGCTCGGCGCCGCGAAGTGGCGACGCCAGCGCAACTTCGACGGCATCTGCAGGCCGGCCCGACATGCCAAGCGCATAGACCAGATGTTCGCGTGCCCGCTGGTCGCCTGGGTCCGCCTTGATCAGAGTGCGACAGATCTCCGCGGCGGCGGCCCATTTACGGGCCTGGCGCAGAACATCACCAAGTTCCGCCGCCAACGCCGGCGAACCGCCATCTTTGTCCAGCGCCGAACGCAACGCCCGCTCCGCGCCATTCAGATCGCCGCGTGCACGCAACGTCATCGCCTCGTTCAAGGCAAGGTTCTGCGCGCTAGAGTCTGTACTCATTGCCATAGTGCATCGAAGTGACCTCAGGCGGTCTTGTCGAGCCGGATGATGCCGTCGACCCAGACCTTGCGGATGTTGTTGCGCTCCGCCGTATAGACGATTTTCTGGAACACGTCCTCCGCCGTGTCCAGATCGTCCCAGACGAGAAGGCTGGAGTCTTCGACGCCGGCATCGACGAGCATGGCATCAAAACGATAGCCGGGGGCGAACCGGCCAACCTTGAGATCGAGCGCTTGCGCTCCGCCGGCGGTCGCCAGCCAGAACGCCTCCATGAAGTCGATGCGCGCATTTGCCCGGCCGCGTGTTTCGGCGGCGAGCGCTGCATCGACGCCGTCTTCCAGCGCCCGCGATGCCGCCACCGCATACCGGCAGGCGTGCAGCATCGATGCGCTGTGGCCGCCGGAAATGTCGGTGCCGAGCCCCACGTGCAATCCCTTGTTCAGGGCGGCGCGCAGCGGAAACACCGCATTGGAGAAATAGAAATTGGACAACGGGCAGTGGGCGATGCCGGCCCCGACGTTGCCGATCAGGTCCATGTCCGGATCGGAAATGAAATTGGAATGGGCGAGCACCGTATGCCGCGTGATCAAGCCGAAATCGGCAAGGCTCTGGGTGTCGGTTTTGCCATGACGGTCCAGCACGAAACTGTGTTCCCAGTCGCTTTCCGAGCAGTGCGTCTGGACGTGGCACTTATGGTCATGCGCGATGGCGCCGAGACCTGAGAGCGCGTCGTCGCTGCAGCTCGGAATGAAGCGCGGCGTCACAATCGGCCTGACCAGTTCTGAGCCGTTGCCGTCGAGGCCCCGCACGTATTCGATGAACGCAACCGTCTCGTCGAGCGCCTGCGCCGCCGAGGCGTCGCGATAATAGTCCGGGCATTGCTCGGGATCGTCCATTACCACCTTGCCGACAAATCCACGCTGCCCCTTTTCAATGCAGTGATCGGCGAGGCGCTGGGTTGCCTCCAGATGGGCGGTCGCGAAATAGACCGCCGTCGTGGTGCCATTGGCAAGCAGGCTCGAAACCAGCGAGCCATAGACCCTGTCGGCAAAGGCGGTATCGGCGTACTTCGCTTCCAGCGGAAAGGTGCAGTTCTGCAGCCAGTCGTAGAGCGGCAGATGCAGGGATTTGCCGAGCTGCGGCCATTGCGGTGCGTGAATGTGGAGATCGATGAGCCCCGGAAGCAGATATTGGTTGCCCGACAGTTCGGTCAGCCGGCCGGCGGTGCGCGCCTCTTCGAGCGCGGTTTCGTACTCCGCATCGTCCGGCTTGAGGACGCGCGTAATGGCGCCGTCGGCGCCGACTTCCACAAGGGCCCGTTCAACCACATCGCACGTGCCCCGCTCGGGCGTGTGCATGATTGTGCCGCGCAGAGAAAAACCGGTCATGCTGCCACCGGGCACGCATGCATCGTTACGCAACCGCAGCTTTCCGCCCGGTCGGCATGCCGGACCATGCCCGGCAGGGCGCCATTGTCCATTCCGCCACCTCCGTCGTCACGGCCCCTCGGCGGCGGAATTTAGCACGATCTTTGCCGCCGCCACGCAAAAACACCTTGGCCGTATCCGGTGATGAGGCATAATCGCGGGCGCTGACCGCAAGGAGGAACCGTGGCCAAGAAAGTCATCATCACCTGCGCCGTGACCGGGTCGATCCACACGCCGACCATGACCGAGCACCTGCCGACAACGCCGAGCGAAATCGCCGAAGGGGCGATTGGCGCCGCCGAAGCCGGCGCCGCCATATTGCATCTCCATGCCCGCGACCCGGTCGACGGCCGCCCGACGCCGGACCCGGACGTGTTCTTTCAGTTTCTGCCGCGCATCAAGCAGTCGACCGATGCGGTGGTCAACATCACCACCGGCGGCGGTCCGACCATGACCATCGGCGAGCGCCTTGAAGCGCCGCGCCGGGCGCAGCCGGAAGTCTGTTCCCTCAATATGGGGTCGATGAATTTCGGTCTCTTTCCGGTGCTGGAGAAGTATGACGACTGGAAACACGAGTGGGAGAAGGACCATCTCGAAGGCAGCCGCGACCGGGTCTTCAAGAACACCTTCACCGACATCGAGGAGATCCTCACCACGGGCAACGAATTTGGCGCCCGCTTCGAGATGGAGTGCTATGACGTCGGCCATATCTACACCGCGGCCCATTTCCTCGAGCGCGGCCTGGTGCGCCCGCCGCTGTTCCTCCAGTTCGTCCTGGGAATCATGGGCGGGATCGGCGCGGATCCTGAAAACCTGATGCATATGAAACGCATCGCCGACAAGCTGTTCGGTGATGACTATGAGTTTTCCGTCCTCGGCGCCGGACGGCATCAGATGAGCCTGATCACGACGTCGGCCATTCTCGGCGGGCACGTTCGCGTCGGGCTTGAGGACTCGATCTATCTCAAAAAAGGCCAGCTTGCAGAATCGAATGCGGCCCAGGTCACGCTTGCACGCCAGATCCTGGAGGGCCTGTCGCTCGAGATCGCGACGCCGGATGACGCGCGTGCCGCCCTCGGCCTCAAGGGCGGCGACGCGGTGGGTTTCTAGGCCGCTTTTGTGTTCCCAAGACTTAAGAAAACAGGGAGAGCGAAAAATGAAACTGAGCAGGACACTGAGCGCGTTCGCCCTGGTTTTGGGCATCGCCCTGGCCGCGACAGTCTGGGGCGCAAAAGCCGCCGACCCGGTCAAGGTCGGCTTCGTCTATGTCGGGCCGGTCGGCGATTTCGGCTGGAGCTACCAGCATGATGCCGGGCGCAAGGCGATCGAAGAGGCCTTTGGCGACGAGGTGGAGACCAGTTTCGTCGAAAGCGTTTCGGAAGGCTCCGACGCCGAGCGGGTGATCCGCGAACTGGCGACAAGCGGCCACGACATCATCTTCACCACCTCCTTCGGATACATGAACCCGACGGAGAAGGTGGCCAGGCAGTTTCCCAAGGTCAGGTTCGAACACGCCACGGGCTGGAAGCGCGCCGACAATATGTCGACCTATGCGGCGCGTTTCTATGAAGGCCGCTATGTCATCGGCAAGATCGCCGGACGCATGACCAAGTCGAATGTCATCGGCTATATCGGTTCGCACCCGATCCCCGAGGTTATTCGCGGCATCAATGCCTTCACTCTGGCGATGCACACAGTAAACCCCGAGGCGACCGTCAAGGTGGTCTGGGTCAGTTCCTGGTATGACCCCGGCAAGGAAGCCGATGCCGCCAAGGTGCTGATCGACCAGGGTGCCGACATCATCGTTCAGCACACCGATTCCACCGCCCCCCTGCAGGCTGCGCAGGCCGCCGGCGTCCATGGCTTCGGGCAGGCCTCCGACATGCTCAACTTTGCCCCCAAGGCGCAGCTCACCTCGATTGTCGACAACTGGAGCCATTACTACGTCGCGCGTGTCCGGGCCGTCATGGAGGGTACCTGGAAATCCGAAGACACCTGGGGCGGCATCAACACCGGAATGGTTGAAATGGCCGATTACAACGCCGAACTCCTGACCCCGGAGATGATCGACGAGGCACAGGCGACCGCCGAGGCCATCGCCAAGGGCACCCTGCATCCCTTCGCCGGCCCGATCCGCGATCAGGCGGGCAAACTGATCGTCGGTAAAGGTGAGACAATCAGCGACAAGGATCTTCTCGGCATGAACTATTATGTCGAGGGCGTGGAAGGCGAGG
>JAJFHL010000155.1 GCA_021775615.1 Hyphomicrobiales bacterium | reverse complement strand
TCGACGATGAAACCATTGTCGAAAACGAGTTTCTCCCCGAGGCCTGCCCGATGATCCAGGGCGAAGAGTTCACCACCATTGATGAGATGGTGAAGTCGCACCCCGACTTTATCGAGGCCTGCCGTAAACGCGGCATTGACGACATGACACATGTCTGCGTCGACCCGTGGTCCGGCGGCCGTTTCGGCATTGAGGACGAGGAAGGGCGCCACCTCTGCTACACGTTCTCGTGGATGCGGGCCCGTGAGAACGACAATCTCTACGCCCATCCGATCGAAGGCCTCAACGCGGTGGTCGACATCAAGACCGGCGAGATGGTGCGCATCGACGATCATGAGATCGTGCCGGTGCCGATGATGGAACACAATTACGACCGGCTGTTCCAGGAACACGTGCGCGATGACCTCAAACCCATCAACGTGACCCAGCCCGAAGGGGTCAGCTTCACGCTCGAAGGCAACCGTCTCAAATGGCACGAATGGTCGCTGTTTGTCGGCTTCAATGCCCGCGAAGCGCTGGTCCTCTACGACATTTCCTATGGCGGCCGGCCGGTGGTCTACCGCGCTTCCCTGTCGGAAATGGTGGTGCCCTATGGCAGCCCGGAGAACGGCCATTACCGCAAGTCGGTGTTCGATGTCGGCGAATACGGTATCGGCAAGCTCGCCAATTCGCTGGAGCTCGGCTGCGACTGTCTCGGCTCGATCCAGTATATGGATGCCCATCTCAACGACATGTATGGCGCGGTTTACACCATCCCCAAGGCGATCTGCATCCACGAGGAAGACAACGGCATCTTGTGGAAGCACTGGGACTTCCGCACCGAGCGGACCGAAAACCGCCGCGCCCGCAAGCTGGTGGTATCGACCATCGCTACGGTGGGCAACTATGAATATGCGCTCTACTGGTACTTCCATCTCGACGGCATGATCGAATTCGAGATCAAGGCGACCGGGTCGCTCAACACGGTGGCGCGACACCCCGGCGACAAGTCGAAATATGCCCAGGAGGTGGCGCCGGGCGTCTTCGGCCAGATCCACCAGCACCTGTTCTGCGCCAGGATCGACATGGCTGTGGACGGCGACGAGAACTCGGTGGTGGAGTGCAACACCTATGCCGAACCGCCGGGCGATGCCAATCCTTACGGCAACGCGTTCTACCAGGAAGACACGGTGCTGAAGAGCGAGGCCGCGGCGGCGCGGCTGTCTGAACCGGCGACGCAGCGCTACTGGAAGTTCATCAATCCCAACAAGACCAACTATCTCGGCGACCCGGTCGGCTACAAGCTCGACGCGCCCAACTGCGTGACGCCGTTCATGGCGCCGGATTCGCCATCCGGCACCCGCGCCGGCTTCACCTACAACCATCTCTGGGTGACGGCTCACGACCCGGACGAGCGCTATCCGGCGGGCGAATACATGAACCATTCCGACGGTTCGGGCGGCCTGCCGGCCTTCGTTGCCGACGACGCCCCGGTGGAGAACACCGACATCGTGGCGTGGCACGTCTTCGGCCTGCACCACCAGCCGAGGCCGGAAGATTTCCCGCTGCAGTCGTGCATCAGCGCCGGCTTCAAGCTGATGCCGACAGGCTTCTTCGACCGCAACCCCTGCCTCGATCTGCCCTACGAGAGCAACGGAGCAAGCTGCCACGCCAAGGCGAACGGCCAGGCTGCGGAGTGAGGGGGCGTCCATATCAAACAAACCCGCCGTTCCAGCGAAAGCTGGAACCTACTAGCATTGGCAAATGACGAAGAGCCCTTGCGTGTACATGTTGGCCAGCAGAAAGCACGGCACGATTTACACCGGCGTGACTGGAAATCTTGCACAGCGCCTTAGCCAGCACACTGAAGGTAAGGTTGCGGGGTTCACTAAGAAACATGGCGTTAAACGGCTGGTGTATGCCGAATTCTACGACGACATGAATGAAGCGATGGCCCGGGAAAAGCAACTAAAGTCCTGGCGTAGGGCGTGGAAGGTTCAGCTCATTGAACAGGTCAACCCGGAGTGGAAGGACGTAGCCGCCGACGTTCTGCAGTGACTGGCAGTGAGCTCCGGAGTTCGAGAGTGTAAAGAAATCAAATACGGCTTGTGCGTTCGAACGCCAACCACAAACCCGCCGCTCCGGCGAAAGCCGGAGCCCACTCGAAACTGCTCAGCCCGGGTTGCCAGCGTTCGCAAAAATGGTCCCACGACAGCGGGCTAGCGTATTTTATCCTCTCGGATGGAAAACACGGCTGATAAGCGAGTAGGCTCCCGCTTTCGCGAGAGCGGCACAAGGGGATGACTAGTTGCTTTCTCACCCGCTCCATCACCGGAGCGGCGGATTGTTGTGATGGTTGTGAAAAAGCCGCCTACTCCTGCCACTCGGCGTAACTGTCGAGCCCGATCAAATACTCGTAACTCGGCCGCGCCCGCACCACAGAGAATTGATCGCCCTTGACCAGGACCTCCGGTATCAGCCGCCGGGTGTTGTAGGTGCCGGACTGCACCGCGCCATAGGCGCCGGCCGACATTATGGCGAGAAGGTCTCCGCTCACGACCGCGGGCAGATGGTAGTCCTTGGAAAGATAGTCGCCCGACTCGCAGATCTGCCCGACGATGTCGGTCACCGATGTCGCGGCGCCGTCCGCCGGCTGCGCCACCGGCATGATGTCGTGGAAGGCGTCGTAGAGCGTTGGCCGGATCAGGTCGTTCATGGCGGCATCGACGATGGTGAAGGACTTGGCATCGCCCGGCTTGGTGTAGAGCACGCCCGTTACCAGGATGCCGGCATTGCCGGCGATCATGCGGCCAGGCTCGAACATCAACTTGCATCCCAGGTCGCCGACGGTGCGCTTGACGACGGCGGCATATTCATCCGGGTGCGGCGGCACGTCGTTGG
>JAJFHL010000154.1 GCA_021775615.1 Hyphomicrobiales bacterium | reverse complement strand
CGACGCGAGCGCAGCCTCAGTGGCGCTTGAACGTCTCATGAAGATGTCGCTCACGGCTGATCCGCGCTGAAGCGCGGGCCTCCGCGAGGGCGGGCTGACCGCCCGGCGGGCGGTCGCGCTTGCCTCCCTTTGGTCGGAGGGAGGCAGACACAAACGTGGCAGCAACCCGCCGGAAAAACTCGTCTCGCCTCGAGAGGGACGCCGGAGGAGCGCAAGCGACGATCAGCGAGCGACGCGAGCGCAGCCTCAGTGGCGCTTGAACGTCACTAAAAACCGCCGCGCCCTCACACCACCATCGCTGTCCCCGCCCGCCGCGCATCGCCCACCGCCTCGAAGCTGCCGTCGGCGGCGCGGCGCACCGTGTGGACGCCGCCGTAGAAGAGATTGCGCTCGGGCCAGGCGCGGTGGTCCGGGAATTGTGCGATGAGGGCGGCTCGGGCGTCTTGATCGATGTCGTCTTCGAAATCGAGATGGCCGTCCTCGACGTGGACGCGGGCCGCGTGCACCGCGTCGCGTGGCGCCATGCCGTCGCGCACCATGCGCACCAGCACCTGGAAGACGGACGAGCGGATGCGGTTGGATCCGCCGGAGCCGAGCGCCACCAGCCCGCCGTCGGCCGAGATGGCGAGAGCCGGGCACATGTTGGACGAAAGCCGCGCGTTCTCGCGCCATTTGTGGAAACCGCCGCGATTGAGGTCCGCCTCGCCCAGCATGTTGTTCAACATAAAGCCATAGCCGGCGACCACCTGGCCGTTGCCGGAGCCGTTCGACACGGTCGCCGAGGCTGCGTTGCCGGCGGCGTCGATGACCGAAATATGCGTGGTGCCGCGGGTCGCCGGGCCGCCGCCTTCTTCATCGCCACCGCCAAAGGCAACGTCCAGAAGCATTCTGGCGACATTGCCCTTGTGCCTGATCCGCGCCTGATCGGCTTGGCTGAGCGCATCCGCCAGCCGGACGCCGGGCACGCCGTCCTCGGCGTTGAGATGCCCGAGCGCGGTGGCGATGAACGCGCCGCCGGCGGACGGCGGCGGATTGAGCGAGATTTCGGCGTCGCAGAGCTGCAGCGACAGCGGCGGGCGCCGGTGCACCTCGTAGGCGGCAAAGTCATCTGCCCGCAACTGGCCCTCGCCGGCCTGTGCGGCGCAGAAACGCGGCACCGCTTCGTTGTCGTGGAACGTCATGCCGCCACGCGCCAGGCCATCGAAAAAGTCTGCAAGTCCCTCATTGGCGAAGATGGCGGCTTCGGGAAGAAGTTCGCCATCTGGGGCATAGAGAGCGCGGCTCGTGTCATTGGCTTTGAGGATTGGCGAAACGACATTCGACAGACAGGCCTGGAACCCGGTGATGGCGATGCCATCGCGCGCCGCGGCCGCGGCGGGCTGCAGAAGCTCCGCCATCGGCGTGACGCCGAGATCGGCGTGTACCTGGTAGAGCCCGGGGATAAAGCCCGGCGTCGCTGAAGCGCCGTGGCCGATGTGAAACTCCTGGGTGGCGGTCCCGAAGTCGGCATGGACGCCCCTGAATTCGAGGGTATCGGCGTCTCTTTTGCAAAGCGGTGTCTGGACGAAGAAGTCGTAAAGCGCGGTTTCGCCCGATGCCCCGTCATGGGCCATCAAGAAGCCGCCGCCGCCGGGCGAGGCCAGCACCGGTTCCGCCAGGCAGGCCATCCACAGGCCGGCAACCGCCGCATCGACAGCGGTTCCGCCGTCGGCCAGAACGTCGGCCGCCGCCTGCGCCGTCAGCGGATGGCCGGCGGCAACCGCGCCTTTGAACCTGGATGTCATGTTTCCGCGGAGCTATTCCGCGGCGATCGGAACCGTCGGAGCCGCCGCCTGGACGTCCCGGTCGACATGGGGCTCGAACTTCTCGAAATTGTCGACGAACATCTGCACCAGTGCCATGGCCTGGGCGTCATAGGCCTCCCTGTCGGTCCAGGTCAGGCGTGGATTGAGAATATCGGTATCGATGCCCGGCACCTCGACCGGCACCTCGAAACCGAAATAAGGATCGGTGCGCATCTCGGCATCGTTGAGGGAACCGTCCAGCGCGGCGTTGAGCAGCTGCCGGGTCACCTTGATGGGCATGCGCGATCCGGTGCCGTAGGCACCGCCGGTCCATCCGGTATTGACCAGCCAGCAGGTCACCTCGTGGCCGGCGATGAGACCGCGCAGCAGCCTGCCATAGACCGCCGGGTGTCGCGGCATGAAGGGCGCGCCGAAGCAGGTCGAGAAGGTCGCCTGGGTCCCCGCCACGCCTTTTTCGGTGCCGGCGACCTTTGCCGTATAGCCCGAAAGGAAATGATACATGGCCTGGCTCGGGTCGAGCCGGGCGATCGGCGGCAACACGCCGAAAGCGTCCGCCGTCAACATGACGATGTTCTTGGGGTGGTCGGCAATGCCGGTGTCGCTGGCATTGGCAACGTAGTGCATCGGGTAGGCGACGCGGCCGTTTTCGGTGAGCGCGGCGTCGTCGAAATCGGGCACCCGGGTTTCGGGATCGACCACAACGTTTTCCAGCACCGAGCCCCAGCGCTGGGTGGTGGAATAGATCTCCGGCTCGCTTTCCGCCGACAGACGGATGGTCTTTGCGTAACAGCCGCCCTCGAAATTGAAGATGCCGTTCGCGGACCAGCCGTGCTCGTCGTCGCCGATGAGGGTCCGGGTGGCGTCGGACGACAGGGTGGTCTTTCCGGTGCCGCTGAGGCCGAAGAAGATCGCCGAATGGCCGTCCGACCCGATATTGGCCGAGCAGTGCATGGGCATGACGCCCTTTGCGGGCAGCAGGTAATTGAGGGTCGTGAACACCGACTTCTTGGTTTCGCCGGCATATTCTGTGTTGCCGATCAGCACCAGCTTGTTGGTGAAGTCGATGGCGATCACGGTTTCGGAACGCACGCCGTGGCGTTCCGGATCAGCCTTGAAACTCGGCAGGTTGATGATGGTGAGCTCGGGATCGAAGGACGCATAGTCGGCCTCGCCGGGCACCCGCAGCAGATAGCGGATGAACAGCGCGTGCCAGGCGAATTCGCAGACCACACGGGCGGACAGCCGGTGCGCCGGGTCGGCGCCTCCGTACAGGTCCTGGACAAACAGCTCCCGGCCCTCCGCATGGGCCAGAAAGTCGGTGCGCAGGGTGTCGAAATGGTCCTGGGAGATGGATTTGTTGTTGTCCCACCACACAGTGTCCCTGGTGGTCGCATCGAACAGGACAAACTTGTCGCTTGCGGAGCGGCCCGTGTGCTGGCCGGTGGTGACCGCCAGGGCGCCGCCGGCGGCCGCAATGCCCTCTCCGCGGTCGATGGCGTTGCGGTAGAGCGTTTCTTCGTCGTCGTTCCAGTGAACGTGACCGAGATTGGCCAAACCCGACGTCTCGATCCCGATCGTGCCGATATGCGGCCCGGTTTGTTTCACCGCTTTCTCCCCGTTTTCTCGAACTCACTGTCCGCAACGCGCATATTGATCTCCGGCATCGAGACCTTTCAGCTTGATTTTTCTTTTGAGATTAACGCAATCCGCAAGCGCTGTCGCGCATCGCCCGCTGAAAATCCTCTGGATATTGTGCCTCCGCGATGACGGCGAGGTATAGAAAAAACCGGCCCCGCCAGCAAGGCCCCGATGCCCGCCTGCGACGACACGTCAACCAAGTTTCATAATACGGGGTGAAAATCGGTTTTCGGCCCCCCACATAGGGACCCGTGCAGATCGCTGTTGTTTTGCCCGCCATAATGTTAAAACCGGACAGGTGAAACATGCTCTGCGCCGCGAATTACCGCTATTGCCCGGATACACAGATCAGGGCAATGGGAGGTTGTCGCCACAATTTGCCCCAGTTCACTGATTAAGCCGCCGCAAGGGACATTGCACATAATGGGAAAAACCATGCCAACAATCGCGCTCGTCGATGACGACCGGCACATTCTGACTTCGGTCAGCATGGCACTGGAGGCGGAGGGGTACCGCACACAAACGTATACGGACGGCGCCTCGGCGCTGACCGCTCTACAGGCAACGCCACCGGACATAGCGATCCTCGACATCAAGATGCCGCGCATGGACGGCATGGAGCTGCTGCGCCGGCTGCGGCAGATTTCCGAGCTTCCGGTGATTTTCCTGACGTCGAAGGACGACGAAATCGACGAATTGTTCGGCCTCAAGATGGGTGCGGACGATTTTATCCGCAAACCGTTCTCCCAGCGGCTGCTGGTGGAGCGCGTCAAGGCGGTTCTGCGCCGCGCCGCACCACGCGAGATCGCCAGTTCCAACGACAATGAAACGCGGGTTATCGAGCGCGGCAAGCTCTTGATGGATCCCGAGCGGCATTCGTGCACCTGGGAGGCCCGGCAGGTGACGCTGACCGTCACCGAATTCCTGATCCTGCAGGCCCTGGCGCAGCGCCCCGGCATTGTCAAAAGCCGCGACGCCCTGATGGATGCGGCCTATGACGATCAGGTCTACGTGGATGACAGAACAATCGACAGCCACATCAAACGGCTGCGCAAGAAGTTCAAGCTGGTGGACGACAGCTTCGATGCGATCGAAACCCTGTATGGAGTCGGCTACCGCTTCAAAGAAGCCTAGAGTGGAATCAGGAAAAGCGGATACCGGCTTTCCGTTCGATCCCACTCTAAACCGTAGATTCGATCACGATCGACTTGGGCGAACCCACCTGAGTCAATCGTGATCAAGGGGCTGTTCGGAGTCACTTTGCGATGGGATACATGGATTCGACCGGCGGGAAGCGTCCCGCCATAGAATGTCGTGACCGGGCCGAAGTGAATCGGATTCGCCCGTACAATCCTTAGTCCTGCGCCGTGGTCGTGGAAACCGAAGGCAACGCCCCACAGACGCGGGACAGGGTTCCAGCGGCGATAAAAAGTGCGCGCCGCCTCGTCATAGACCTTGCGACAGACATTCGTCGCTACGGCTTTCGCAGCCTGCCAAGCCGTATCGTCATGTTCAACATTCTCGGCCTGATCATCCTGACGGTCGGAATTCTCTATCTCAACCAGTTCCAGAAGGGCCTCACCGAGGCGCGCATCACCAGCCTGCGCACCCAGGGCGAAATCATCGCCGCCGCCGTCGCCGGCTCCGCGACATTTGACACCGACGCCATCACAATCGACCCGGACCGGTTGCTCGAGCTGCAGGCAGGTGAAGAGATCGACCCGGCCGAAGAAGAGGTCGACAGTCTCGATTTTCCGCTCAACCCTGAGCGCGTCTCCCCGTTCCTGCGGCACCTGCTCGCCGGCGCCGACGTGGTGGCGCGGATCTACGACCGGGACGGCGTGCTTGTTGTCAACTCCGCTGATCTGTTCGGCCAAAGCGACATCCTGTCGTTCGATCTCGACCCGCCGGAGCAGGACGCCGACCCGTGGTACCTGCAGCTGTGGCGCCGCGGGTTCGACGCTCTGTTCGGATCGGACCTGCCGCTGCAGAAAGACTTCGAGCTCGATAACGGCATGGAGTTTCCCGAGATCGTGCGCGCCCTGGAAGATGAACCCACCGGAACGGTGCGGATCAATCGGGACCAGCAAACCATCGTCAATTTGGCGGTACCGATCCGCCGCCTCAACACCGTGCTGGGAGCGCTCGTACTGACCACCAAAGGCGGCGATATTGACGGGATCGTACGCGCCGAACGCGCCGCGATCATGCGCGTTTTCATGGTCGCGCTGGCGGTTGCCATCATGTCTTCGGTCCTGCTGGCCGCATTCATCGCCGCGCCGGTCGGACGTCTGGCGCGTGCGGCACAAAGGGTGCGCCGCGGTGTGCAAAAGCGCGTGGAAATCCCCGATCTCACCATGAAGAAAGATGAGATCGGCCATCTCTCAGGTGCCCTGCGCGACATGACCGAGGCGATGTACAGCCGCATCGACGCCATCGAAAGCTTCGCCGCCGATGTTGCCCATGAGCTCAAGAATCCACTGACCTCGCTTCTCAGCGCCGTTGAAACCCTGCCGCGGGTCAAGGATGACGCCGCCAGGGCGCGCCTGATCGAAATCGTCCATGAGGACGTCAATCGGCTCGACCGCCTGATCAGCGACATCTCCGATGCCTCGCGGCTCGATGCCGAACTGGCGCGCGCGGAGGCCGAAAGGGTCTATCTGGTCATCCTGCTTGAGACGGTGGTGGCGATCGCCAACGAATTGCGCAAAGACCGCGAGGCCTCCATCGCTCTGGATATTGAAGACCGGCCGGAGGAGGACGCGCTGATCAACCCCTATATCGTCATGGGCCACGACATCAGGCTTGGACAGGTGCTGCGCAATCTCATCGACAATGCACGCTCGTTCTCCCCGGAAAACGGCGAGGTGCGGGTACACGCGCACCGTGAGGAAGACGAAGTGGTGATCACCGTGGACGATGACGGACCAGGGGTACCGCCGGACAATCTTCAGCAGATCTTCCGAAGATTCTACACCGACCGGCCGGAAGGCGAAGCGTTCGGCAAGAACTCCGGCCTTGGCCTGAGCATTTCAAAACAGATCGTCGAAGCCCATGAAGGGCAGATCTGGGCCGAGAACAGATACTCACAAGACCCCGACCGCCGGGATGATATCGTCGGAGCGCGGTTTGTGGTTCGCCTGCCGGTGTGGAACCCTGAAACCGCAGAGCGCTGAGCCGGCACAGATGCAAAACCTGCATGCAACATGCGTCCAAGTCAGCGGCACCGGCGTCCTGCTTCTCGGACCGCCGGGCAGCGGCAAGTCGGACCTTGCCCTGAGGCTGGTGGAGTGCGCCGGCAGCATGGTCGAGACGGCACCGCCGGGCGCCGTTCTCGTGGCCGATGACCAGGTGCTGGTTGAAGCGTCGGCAGATGGGCTCGCCGCCCGGGCGCCCGATGCGCTGCGAGGGCGCCTCGAGGTCAGGGGTATCGGCATCGTTTCGGTGCCCTATATCACGGAAACGACGGTGCGCCTCGCCGTCCGGCTTGGGACGCCGAGCGAGACCGAGCGCATTCCAGACTTCGATCGCCAGGTGACGGACATCGCCGGCATCGTGCTTCCTCAGCTCTTCCTCAATGCGTTCGAAGCGTCCGCGCCCGCAAAGGTCCGCGCCATGGTCCAGGCCATGGCCGCCGGGCGCTTCGCCAACGACGTGCCCATCCAGGCCGATGGTTAGGGGTATTTGCATACCGTGGCGCTTGAACTCGCCCGGCAATGCGGCAATGATACCGCCGCGGATCGCGGATTACGCTCCGCGCCCCCCTGGACCTGTCGGCAGGACGGCAGGGTTTCGTATTGATGGCGGTAGCATATGATTGGACTGGTGCTTGTAACCCATGGTCGGCTCGCTGCCGAGTTTCGCGCGGCCATGGAGCATGTCGTCGGACCGCAGGAGAGCTTCGAGGCCATCTCGATCGGCCCCGACGATGACATGGAACAGCGCCGCACAGACATTCTGCAAGCGATCTCCCAGGCGGACGGCGGCGATGGCGTGATCCTGCTGACCGACATGTTCGGCGGCACCCCGTCAAATCTGGCGATTTCTGTCATGGACAACGCGAATGTGGAGGTTATCGCCGGGGTCAACCTGCCGATGCTCATCAAGCTGGCCAGTGTCCGAACCGAATCCAGCCTGTCGGACGCCATCATCCAGGCCCAGGAGGCCGGCCGCAAATACATCAATGTCGCCAGCCGTGTGCTGTCAGGCGACGACAGCTAGAAACACCGGCAGACACGCCATGGATGACGCGGCTTCAGCCTGGGAAACCAGGCATTTCACCATTCAGAACTCCAAGGGCCTGCACGCCAGAGCGTCGGCGAAATTCGTGCGCTGCGCCGAGCAGTTCAATGCGGATTTGAAGGTCACCCGGGATGGCCAGACCGTGCCGGCGACCTCGATCATGGGTCTCTTGATGCTGGCGGCAACCTGCGGGTCGTCCATCGAAGTGGCTGCGACGGGTTTGGAGGCCAACGATGCGCTGGACGCGCTGGACAAGTTGATCGCCAGCAAATTCGGCGAGGACGAGACCTCTTGAAAAAAATATAAAGATTTCTTTATATCCTCATTGCGCCCGGGCGAATCCATTGCTATGAGAGCGCCCGAATCCACTTTTGAACATTTTCGAGGATCGATCGATGGCTGAGTTTACCGACTACAAGGTCGCGGACCTTTCGCTTGCCGAATGGGGCCGCAAGGAAATTGAAATGGCGGAGTCGGAAATGCCCGGTCTCATGTCCATCCGCGACGAGCACAGGGAAGCGCAGCCGCTCAAGGGTGCGCGTATCGCCGGGTCGCTGCACATGACGATCCAGACCGCGGTCCTGATCGAGACCCTGGTGGCGCTCGGCGCCGACGTCAGATGGGCGTCGTGCAACATTTTCTCGACCCAGGACCATGCGGCGGCGGCCATCGCGGCGGCAGGCATTCCGGTCTTCGCCTATAAGGGCGAGACGCTTGAGGAATACTGGAACTACGCCCACAAGATTTTCGAATGGTCGGACGGCGGCACGCCGAACATGATCCTCGACGACGGCGGCGACGCAACCATGCTGGTACATCTAGGCAAGCAGGCCGAAAGCGACATTTCCGTGCTCGACCACCCGGATTCCGAGGAAGCGGAATACTTCTTCGCCAGCATCAAGAAGAAGCTCGGCGAGACGTCGGGCTGGTATTCATCCCTGGCCGACAACATCCAGGGCGTTACCGAAGAAACCACGACCGGCGTGTTGCGGCTCTATGACATGGAGAAGAAGGGCACGCTCGAGTTCTCCGCCATCAACGTCAACGACAGTGTCACCAAGTCGAAGTTCGACAACAAATACGGCTGCCGCGAGAGCCTGGTCGACGGCATCCGCCGGGCGACAGATGTGATGATGGCCGGCAAGATCGCCGTGGTCGCCGGCTTCGGCGATGTCGGCAAGGGATCCGCCGACAGCCTGCGCAACGCCGGCTGCCGGGTCGTCGTCACCGAGGCCGACCCGATCTGCGCGCTGCAGGCGGCGATGGAAGGCTTTGAAGTCCTGACCATGGAAGAGGCGGCTCCGCGCGGCGACATCTTCGTCACCGCCACCGGCAACATCGACGTCATTACGGTCGATCACATGCGGGCCATGAAGGACCGGGCTATCGTGTGCAACATCGGCCACTTCGACAACGAGATCCAGGTCGCCGGGCTGAAGAACTACAAATGGACCAACATCAAGCCCCAGGTCGACGAGATCGAGTTTCCCAGCGGCAACCGCATGACCCTGCTGGCGGAGGGCCGGCTGGTCAATCTGGGCTGCGGCACCGGGCATCCGAGCTTCGTGATGTCGGCCTCCTTCACCAACCAGGTGCTGGCACAGATCGAGCTGTGGGAACGCGGCGACCAGTATGAGAACAAGGTCTACGTGCTGCCTAAGCATCTCGACGAAAAGGTCGCGGCGCTGCATCTGGAAAAACTCGGGGCAAGCCTGACCACTCTGACCACCGCGCAGGCGAGCTATCTGGGCGTCTCCCAGGAAGGCCCGTTCAAGCCCGAGCAATATCGCTACTGATCTTTGGGCGTGGCGACGGGCCCGCCTGCGGTATTCATCATAAACGCAAGTACATCGGAACGCGCGCCTTCACAAAGGAGGCGCGCGTTCTCGTTGTTGAACCCGGTTGACCGTGTCACAGTTCGATGTTTTACTGATTTGAAAGCGCTTTCACAAAAACGCGCGCCAAGAAAGTTCGTCAGTTGGGGAGGCTGACATCGGCTCACGGGTGAAGCTGATATCGGACCAAATGCGATGCACCTCCGCTTGTTGTTTTCGCAACGCGCGCCGAAGAGGGCGCGCAGCGCATTTCACCTGGACCCATCGAATTAAGAGTTTTGGCCCACGACATTGGCTCGATGACGAACTTCGATGCCTGGTCTATACTGGCCAAAAAATTGCAGGGTATCGCCTGTGAATTGAGGGAGAAGAAGGAGTAACCTAAATGAAATTCGGTAAATTTCTTGCCGGGGCATGTTTTGCCTCGGCTATGGTGGTCAGCACCACCGCGCAGGCTGCGGATATCGTAATCGGCGTGCCGAACTGGCCGTCGGTCAAGGTGACCGCACATGTGCTCAAAGTCGTGCTCGAGGAAAATCTCGGTCTCGACGTGGAATTGCAGACCGGCAACAACGCCGTGGTGTTCGAAGCCATGGATTCCGGTTCGATGCATGTGCACCCAGAGGTGTGGATGCCGAACCAGGTCAACCTCCACGACACTTTCGTGAAGGACAAAGCCACAGTCAAAATGAACCCCAACGGCGTCGCGGGCGATCAGGCCATGTGCGTCACGAAGGGCACCGCCGAGCGCACGGGTATCGTCAACCTGCAGGATCTGACCGATCCCGATATGGCGAAGAAGTTCGACTCTGACGGCGACGGCAAGGGTGAAATCTGGATTGGTGCGGCCGGCTGGGCCTCGACCAACATCGAGAAGATCCGAGCCAAATCCTACGGCTACGACCAGACCATGAAGCTGAAGGAAATGGACGAAACGCTGGCCCTGGCCGAAGTCGACAACGCAGTGTCGCAGAAGGCCAATATTGCGTTCTTCTGCTACACGCCGCACCACATGTTCGCCCTGCATGAGCTGGTCATCCTGAAGGAGCCGGCATATGACGAATCCAAGTGGAAGGTGATTCAGCCGACCGACGATCCCGAATGGCTCGAAAAGTCGGATGCACCGGTGGCGTGGAACACGGCATACCTGCACATTCACTATGCAGCAGCCCTTGAAAAGGACCAGCCGGCAGTTGCCGCGATGCTGTCCAAGGTGAAGCTCAACACGGATGTCGTGTCCGCTATGACCTTCGCTCTGGTCGTGGAAAAGCAGGACGCTGCAGAGTTTGCAAAGAAGTGGGTTGCAGATAACGCCAGTCTCATCGACTCATGGCTTCAGTAGCCTGATACCAGAGCGGGATCAGGAAAAGCGGATACCGGTTTTCAGTCCGATCCCGCTCTAAAATGTTGGATTCGACCACGTTTTATCGACTTAGGTGAAGCCACCCAAGTCGATCGTGATCTAAACTGAACCGGAGCGGCGCGGCTCAAAGCGCCGCTCCGGTGTTTGTACCTTGCACAGAGGCACATTGCCTTGGGTATCTGGGGGTATTTGGCGCACCGGAGGGTGGACCGGGCGCCGGGGAAGGGGAGTCCCGTGAGCGAAGACGTCATTGTTCTTGAAAATGTATGGAAGATATTCGGCGACCGGGCTGAGGAAGCCATGGCCGCTATCGAGGAACGCGGCCTGAGCAAGCCCGAGGTCCTGTCGGAATTCGGTTGTGTCGTCGGCATCGCAGATTGCTCGTTCAAGGTGAAACGGGGCGAGATCTTCTGCGTCATGGGGCTGTCCGGTTCGGGCAAGTCCACCATGGTCCGGCATCTGAACCGGCTGATCGAACCGACGTCTGGAAGCATCTCGGTGCTCGGTGAAGACATGCGGGCGCTTGGCGCCGACAGGCTGCGTGAAATGCGCGCCATGCATATCGGCATGGTGTTCCAGCATATGGCGCTGCTGCCGCACCGCACCGTGCGCGACAATGTGGGCTTTCCGCTGCAGGTGCGCGGCGAACCCAAATCGAAGCGCTGGGAGGTCTCCCAGCACTGTCTGAACCTGGTCAATCTTGACGGCTATGAAGACCGCTTCCCGCGCGAGCTTTCAGGCGGCATGCAGCAGCGCGTGGGTCTTGCCCGGGCGCTCGCCTCCGACCCCGAAGTGCTCCTCATGGACGAGCCCTTCTCGGCCCTCGACCCCTTGATCAGGCGGCAGTTGCAAGACCAGTTCATGGCGCTTTCCGCCGAGTTGAAAAAAACGACCGTATTCATCACCCACGATCTTGATGAAGCGATCCGTATCGGCCATCGCATCGCCATCATGAAGGACGGACGTATCGTCCAGATCGGCACGCCGGAAGACATCGTGACCAAGCCGGCGGACGACTACGTCAAGGACTTCGTCGAAGGCATTTCCAAGCTGAAGCTGGTCTTCGCCCATTCGATCATGGAGAAATTTACCACCTACAAGCCGGCGCGCGGTGAAGACCTCGCCAAGTCGCCGCGCGTTTCGCACGACACCGATCTCGATCACCTCATCGACGTTTCCATCACGACCACCCAGCCGATTGTCGTTCAAAGCGACAAGGGCAAGGATGTCGGAGTGATCAGCAAATCCACCCTCTTGCAGGGCATTCAGGGAGGCAAGGCATGACCGATTCAGGGCTGGAACTGGGACCTTCGGGATTGGACGCCTCTGTCGGCGAGTTCGCCGACCAGAATCAGGACTACTACACAACCGAGTTCGCGAAAATCCAGGGCACGACGGGGTTCGCCTGGTCCTGGAACACGATGGCTGCTCTGTTCGGACCTATGTGGGGCGCGGCACGCGGCGTCTGGGGGTTCTTCTGGACGTTTCTGGTGCTCGAACTGTTTGCCCTCGTGCAGGTCGGCCGAGGGCTGTGGGGAGAACTGGGTGCGGAACACCTGCAGAAATACGAAAAGCTCCTGACCAATATTGCAAAGCGTGAACAGCAGGCCCAAGAGGCACTGGCGGC
This sequence comes from Hyphomicrobiales bacterium, assembly GCA_021775615.1. Lineage (GTDB taxonomy): Bacteria > Pseudomonadota > Alphaproteobacteria > Rhizobiales > JAJFHB01 > JAJFHM01. The sequence continues at coordinate 31,981 of JAJFHL010000154.1, read as the reverse complement.
CGGCGATCAGGCGGCCGCGGACACCGCGATGAAGGTTGCCGATAACCTCAAGAAGGTTGCCACACGAGCCAAGGAGCAGGCAGACCTCGCCGCCAACGAAGCGGTCACCATTCTGCTTATCGGGCTTGGCCTCCTGGTGCTGTTCAAGATCGTCGAGGGGTTCTACGCAAACGTTGCCTATGAAAAGCAATACCTCAAATGGCGCGCGAACGCCTCCACACCGTCCGGCGTGAACCAGATGACCACGCTGTTCGGAGCGGTGCTCTTGATCCTGATCTGGCCGCTTACGCTCTTCAGGTTCACCGTCACCAATCCCGACGACAAGCTGAGCGATTTGTTCGGTGGAAGGCTGTCGATCACGCAATTCCCCGTCAACAAAGAGTATTTTGCACCGATTGCGACCTGGCTGGATGGCGGTTTCGACTGGCTGGCGAACAATTTCGGCGATGTCTTTGATGGCGTGACGGCCGGCATCCGCTGGGTGCTCGACGGTCTCGAAATCTTGCTCATCCAAACGCCATGGCCGGTCGTGATGATCGTTATCGTCGTCATGGCGTTCCGTCTTGCGGGCCCGCGCGTGGCGGTCTTCACCGCCGCATCCCTCCTTTATCTCGCCTTCATGGGCCTGTGGGAGATCTCGATGATCACCGTGGCGCTGATCGGCGCCGGCGCCTTCCTGTGCGTCATTTTCGGCATTCCGCTGGGCATCTGGTTTGGCAAGAGCAAGCGTGCATATACCTTTGCCGAGCCGGTGCTGGATTTCATGCAGACCATGCCGGCCTTCGTCTATCTGATCCCGATCATCGCGTTTTTCGGCACCGGCAAGCCGCCGGGCGTGCTGGCGACCATCATTTTCGCGATGCCGCCGGTGATCCGCCTGACCGCTCTGGGCATGCGCGGCGTGCCGGAAGCCACAAAAGAAGCGGCCGTTGCCTTCGGCTGCTCCAAGTGGCAGTTGTTGCGCAACGTCGAAATACCGCTTGCCATGCCGTCGATCATGACGGGCATCAACCAGACCATCCTCATGAGCCTGTCGATGGTGGTGATCGCGTCGCTGATCGGTGCCGAGGGCCTTGGCGCCCTCATCCTTGAAGCGCTGCAGTATGCCGCGAAGGGCCAGGGTCTGCTTGGCGGTCTCGCCATCCTGTTCTGCGCCATGGTCATCGACCGGATTGCACAGGGCATGTACCGGCGCAAGGCCGAAGGCCTCTAGAGGAGGATCAGGAAAGGTGGATACCCGTTGTCCATCCGATCCCGCTCTAACTTTTAGAGACCGATCACGTTTATCGGCTTAGGCGATTTCGCCTAAGCCGATCGTGATCCGCACCGGGCCACTGAAAAACCAAAGCGCCGGCTGGGGCATCCCGGCCGGCGCTTTTTTTGTTTCACCACGGTTTATCGCCCGGGTTGCCGCGCCTCGCCTGTGGGCAGGCGGCACATTTGATTGTATAGATTGGGACCGGTGGCAGGACATGTGATTCGCTGCTGTTCAAACGCGTTCAAGTTTGTTTCCTATTTTGGGGTGGTGGGTCGATTCGCGAGGGGAGAGGCCGCAACAGCATGCTTGCTGGGCGTAGACCGTTGGGACTGTGTAAAGCCGGATTTTCCGGTGCCGGCGCAATTGTCCCAATTGTCCTTTCCGTCGTGCCGTCCGCGGCCCAACAGACCGTTCAAACCGTACAGGCAGATATGCTCGGCAGCGTCGTGGACACCGTGATGCCCATACTCGGACTGGCGTTTCTGGTGACACTGGCGGCATGGGCTGTGTTTTCGCGCCACGCCATCGTGCAATCCGAGGCGGAAGCCCAGGCACGCGTGTCCGATCTCGAGCAAAGGCTGCATGAGGCCGAAGCGCTTCTGGCGGCCGAACCGCACCTCCTGTTCATCTGGACCGGCGACGACCCGGTGCCTGACCGGGTCGGGGGAACGTTGCCCGATATCAAGGGAGTTCCCGAGGATCCGTCGGACCAAATCTATTTCGCCAAATGGCTGGAAGTCGCGTCGTCCGAAACCCTGTCGCAGGGCCTTGCTAACCTCAAGAAGGAAGGCACTGCGTTCAATTTCGTGGTGCGGACCCGTGGCGGCGACCTGCTTGAGGCGGATGGCCGCACCGCGGGCAGCCTCGCGACACTGCGCCTGCGCGGCCTCACCGGGGAGCGTCTGGAGATGTCCCAGCTGGTGCAGAAACACCGCGGCCTTGAGCAACGTGCCGCGATGCTCATCGGCATTTTGAATCAGGCGCCGATGCCGGTCTGGACGCGCAATCATGAACGGCAGATCACATGGGCCAACAAAGCGTATCTCAAGGCAGTCGATGCGGAAAACGTCGATGCGGTGGTCGATCAGAACCTCGAGCTGATCGAGCCGGCGCAACGCAGCCAGGCCCAGGAAGAGCTCGCCAAGAAGTCACTATCGCGCCAGCGTACTCACGCCGTCATGGCCGGCGAACGCAAGAGCGTGGATGTCATTGACGTTGCCTTCAAGGACGGCAGCGCCGGCTTCGCCATCGACATGACGGACCTTGAAAGCGCCCAGAACGAGCTCAGGCGTCACATCCAGGCCCATGCCAGCACGCTCGACAAGCTGGCAACCGCGGTGGCCATTTTCGGCGCCGATCAACGCATTCGGTTTTTCAATGCCGCCTATGCCGACCTGTGGTCGCTGGATGCGGAATGGCTGAATGAGCAGCCAAGCGATGGTGAAATTCTCGACGCATTGCGCGAATCAAGGTGCCTGCCCGAACAGGCCGATTACCGGGCCTGGAAAGCGCGCCAGCTCGAGGCCTATATCAAGGTCGAACCGCATGAGGACTGGTGGCACCTGCCCGATGGCCAGACCCTGCGCGTGGTTTCCGAACAGCATCCTTTCGGCGGGGTCACGTATCTCTATGAGAATGTCACCGAGAAGATCGAGCTGGAACGCGAATTCAACGAACTGATCAACGTGCAGCGCGAAACCCTGGACAATCTCAACGAGGCGGTCGCCCTGTTCGGCAGCGACGGACGCCTGAAACTGTTCAACCCCGCCTTTGTCCAGAGCTGGCTGCTGGACCCAGCCCACCTTGAAGACGAACCGCATGTCGACGAGGTTATCCGGCGCTGCCGCAAGCTTCTCGAAGACGACGACTACTGGGAGGATGTCAAGATGGCGGTGACGTCGCTGGGCACCGACCACAGCGCGGTCACCAAGCGCATCGAATGCGCCGACGGCACGGTGTTCGCCTTTGCCAGCGTGCCCCTGCCGGATGGTGCGACGCTCCTGACCTACAGCGATATCACCGACTCATCGCGTATCGAACGTGCCCTGCGCGAACGCACCGAGGCCCTCGAGGCGGCCGACCAGCTCAAGAGCGAATTCATTTCCAACGTATCTTACGAGCTGCGCACGCCACTCACCAACATCATCGGTTTCGCCGACGGACTGACCATGGGCCTGGCCGGCGAGCTGCAGGCAAAGCAAACCGAATATGTCGGTGACATTCTGACATCCAGCCACGTGCTGCTGCGGGTCATCGATGCGATCCTCGATCTGGCGACCATCGATGCGGGCGCCATGGAGCTCAAGCTCGCCGAGATCGACATGACAGAAACCCTTCAGGCCGCCGCCAGCCTGGTGCATGACCGTGTCAGCGAGCGGGGCATTGCCCTGGATGTCGACCTGCCGGGCGGGCCGGTGATTGTGACCGCGGACGAAAACCGGCTGGCTCAGGTGCTGTTCAACCTCCTGTCGAACGCGATCGGCTTCAGTCCGGTTGGCGGCAAGATCGAAATGGGGTGCGAGCTGGAGGAGGATGCGGTTCGGTTCTGGGTCACCGACATGGGCAAAGGCATCGATCCGGAGTTCCGGGACCGGATCTTCGAGCGGTTCCAGTCACGCCCTTCCGGCGCCGGGCACCGTGGGCCGGGTCTTGGCCTTTCGCTGGTCAAAAGTTTCGTGGAGCTTCACGGCGGCAGCGTCGACATCGAGTCGATGCCGAACGAAGGTACAACCGTGGTGTGTCGCATTCCCGTTGCGGGGCCGGTTGAGGCGGCCGAAGATGCCGGCAGTTTCATTGAGCAGGCGCGCGATATGCACCTGACTCAGGAGCGCGCGTAGTCTTGGGATCAGTTCATTCGAAACCGCCTGGTGCTCAGATGACCGCCGAACGGATTGTGGTTCTTGAAGACGAAAACGCCACGGCCGAGCTCGGTGCCAGGCTTGCCCTTTTTCTGAAAGCCACAGACGTGATTGCCCTTTCCGGTGATCTGGGGGCCGGCAAGACGACGCTGGCGCGCGCCGCGATCCGGTCACTGGCGCCCGAGGCGGGAACCTTCGAGGTGCCGAGCCCGACATTCACACTGGTTCAGTCCTACGACTTCACCAGGGTGCCGGTGACGCATTTCGATCTCTACAGGATCGTCAACGCGGAAGAGATTTTCGAGCTCGGCTTTGACGAGGCAGTGCAGGCCGGCGCGGTGTTCGTTGAATGGCCCGAACGCATGGCCGACCTCCTGCCCGGCGACAGGCTCGACATCGCCCTTTCCTATGACGAAGAAAGTGGCCGGCGTGCGGTTCTGACGGGCCATGGCGCATGGGCCGAGCGCCTCGACCGCATGGGTGCGATCGACGGGTTCGTTGCCGCGGGACCGTGGTGCGGCGCCGAGCGGCGGCATCTTCAGGGCGATGCGTCGGCCCGGCGCTACGAGCGGCTGGTGCGCAGCGACGGCGCACGCGCGATCCTGATGGACATGCCGGCGCGGCCGGACGGGGTACCGGTTCGCGGCGGCAAGGCCTATAGCGCGCTGGTCCATCTGGCCGAGGATATTCGGGCCGTCGTTGCCATGACTGACGGACTGTGTGGCCTTGGGCTGGCGGCGCCGGAAGTCCTCGCCTGCGATCTTGATCAGGGACTGGCGCTCATCGAGGACTTCGGCGATGCGGTGTTCGGCACGCTGGACCCGCAGGGGCGCGACATCGAGACCGCCTACGGCGTTGCCTGCGACATACTGGTGCATATCGCCACCAGCCACTGTCCGCGAGAGCTCCCCCTGCCCGACGGCGCCCGGCACACCATTCATGATTTCGATCCCGGTGCCATGCAGATTGAGGTCGCGCTGCTGCTCGACTGGTTCTGGCCCGAGCACCGGACCGACCCGGTGACTGCAGAGATACTCCGCGACTTCACGGCGATCTGGGACAGGCTCTTCAAAGAGCTCGATATGGCGGAGCCGGTCTGGGTTCTGCGCGACTACCATTCGCCGAACCTGATCTGGCGTCCCGAATGCGAAGGTATGCGGCGTCTTGGGCTGATCGACTACCAGGACGCGGTCGTGGGGCATGCGGCCTTTGATCTGGCCTCGCTGCTGCAGGACGCGCGGATCGACGTATCGCGGGCGCGCGAAGACCGCTATTTCGAGCGCTACCTGGATGCCCGGCGCAGCGCCGACGCAAGCTTCGATGCGGAGCGGTTTGCGGCCGCATACGCGACGCTGGGGGCACAGCGCTGCACCAAAATCCTGGGTATTTTCACCCGCCTAAACCGGCGCGACGGCAAACCCGGGTACCTGCGCCACATCCCCCGGGTGTCGGACTATCTCGAGCGCAACCTGGCGCACCCGGCACTGGCCGAATTGAAGGCGTGGTACGATGCCTACCTGCCGGCGGATCTCAGGGATCCGGGCGCCCGGGAACCGGCCTGAGGCGATCGCGCCATGACCTCCAAACCGAACCTCCCGAGCATCAGAACCGCGATGATCATGGCGGCGGGCCTTGGCACCCGCATGCGCCCCCTCACCGACCATCGACCCAAACCTCTCGTCGAACTGGCCGGACGGACGCTGCTCGACCACGGGCTCGCCCGGCTCAGGGCGGCCGGTGTCGAAAAGGTGGTGGTCAATGTGCACTATCTGGCCGATCTCATCGAAACACACCTGGAAGGCCATTCCGGCCCGGACGTGTTCGTTTCGGATGAACGCGACCATCTTCTCGACACCGGCGGCGGGATCACCAAAGCTCTCCCCGAACTTGGGAGCGATGCGTTCTTTGTCCTCAATTGCGACAGTCTGTGGCATGAGCCCCGCGTGCCGCTGCTCGACCAGCTTCGCGGTGCCTGGGAGGCTTCGCGAATGGACTGCCTCCTGGCGCTTGCCCCAACGCAGGGCTCGCTTGGCTTTGACGGCGCCGGCGATTTCGAGCGCGCCGACGACGGCAGGCTTGCACGGCGCTCCGGGGCCAGCGCGCCCTTTGTGAACACCGGCGCCTATCTGGTGCACCCTCGCGTCTTCGCAAATGCCCGCCCGGAGCCGTTCTCCATGAACCTCATCTGGGACACTCTGATTGCCGAAGGCCGGCTCTACGGGCTTCCGATGGACGGACTGTGGATGCATGTCGGAACGCCCGAAGCCCTTGCGGAGGCGGAAGCGCGGCTGATACAGCTAGGCGCATGACACCCACCGGAGGCGCACCAAATGTCTTCTCCATTCCGGCAGGCGAACCGTTCCTCACCTCGCTCGCAACCGCGATCATGCGCGGGGTCCTGCCGCGGGACGGAACCGCTGCCCCCGACCCCATAGACCTCAGCGATTACCGGATCCTGCTGCCGACGCGGCGCGCGGTTCGGGCACTTGCCGACACGTTTCTGGCGGTCTCCGACGGCGTGCAACTGCTGCCGCGCATGACGCCGCTCGGAGATGTCGACGAAGACGAACTGCTGCTTGGGTCCGTAGCGGATGGCGCCATGGGGCCCGACATGCTCGACGCGAAGCCGGCAATCTCGCAACTCGACCGCCGCCTCATTCTGACCCGGCTCATTCTCGCCTGGGTCCGCGACGACGCCAACAAGGCCAAGCCATCTGTCCACACGCCGGCGCAGGCGGCAGTGCTGGCTGGCGATCTCGGCCGCATGATCGACATGTTCGACACCGAACAGGCGGACTGGAACGATCTGACGGATCTGGTCGAGAAGGAGCTCTCCAGCCATTGGGAGGACGCCCTGTCGTTTCTCGATCTGCTGCGCACCACCTTGCCGGAGCTTCTCGAGATACGCGGCGTCATCAATCCCATGGCCCGCCGCAATCTGCTGCTCGAAGCCGAGGCGGCGCGGTTGCAGAAAGAACCCGGCGGGCGGCCGGTGATCGCGGCAGGCTCGACGGGAAGTATTCCGGCAACCGCCAATCTGTTGGGCGTGGTCGCCGGCCTGCCGAACGGGGCACTTGTGCTTCCCGGCCTCGACACGCATCTGGAAGATGCGGCCTGGAACCAGATGGGGCCTGAGCACCCGCAATACGGCCTCAAGCAGCTCCTCGACCGGATCGGCATTTCGCGAGGCGATGTGCGCGTGTTGTCGGACGGAGAACCGCCACGAGGCCGGGCGGCACGAACCAAACTGCTGAACGAGGTCATGCGGCCGGCGGACGCAACGGAATGGTGGAGCACGGCGGTTTGCGAACTGGATGCGGCGCATGAAGATGGAGCGCTGGAGGGCCTCAGGCGGGTGACCGCACCGACCCAGAGGGACGAGGCGCTCGCGATTGCGCTGATCATGCGGGAGACGCTGGAAGGTGGCGAGCGTAGCGCCGCCCTGGTCACTCCGGACCGTCGCCTCGCCAGGCGGGTTTCGTCAGAGCTTGCCCGATGGAACATCGCGGTCGATGATTCCGCCGGTGAGCCGCTGGCCGGCAGCGCACACGGCACATTTGTGCTGCTCCTGGCGGAGACCGTGGCGAGCGGGTTTGCCGCCGTCCCCCTGCTTGGCCTTCTCAAACATCCGCTTGGGGCGTTCGGCCGCGAGCGCCAGGACATTCGCCGGCTGGCCGGGCTTCTGGAGGTATCTGCGCTCAGGGGACTGGCCCCGAGGGACGGGCTCGACGGCGTGAGGCGGGCGGTCCAGCGGTGCCGGGACGCGCACACGGCCAAGGCGCCGCATCTGCACCGCAACCTGAAACAGGTGACCCCTGAGGACTGGTCGGACTTGACGGATTTTCTGAGCGAACTGGCAGATCTGCTGGAGCCGCTTTGCAGCTTGTATCGAAGTGACGTCCCGGTTTCGGCGGGCGAGATGGTGCGGGCCCACATCGCCTGCGCCGAGGCCGCCTGCCGTGCCACGGGCGGCGCCGACGACGCATCTGCGTTGTGGCAGGGCGACGCCGGGGAAGCGCTGGCCGGTTTCCTCGCATCGCTTCTGGAGGCCGACGCCCTCCTGCCCCGACTGAGCGCCGCCGACTATGCCCCGTTTGTCCATACCCTGATGAGCGGCCACGTGGTCCGCCCGCGGTTCGGCACGCATCCGCGCCTGCATATCTGGGGTCTGCTGGAAGCAAGACTGATGCAGACAGACCTGGTCGTTCTGGGCGGCCTGACCGAAGGGGTGTGGCCGCCGCATGCGATCACCGATCCATGGCTCAACCGGCCAATGCGGGTCGGCCTCAACCTGGAACCGCCGGAGCGGCGCATCGGGCTGACGGCACATGACTTCGTTCAGGCCGCCAACGCGCGCGAAGTTTACCTGACACATGCAGAGAAGGTCGACGGAACGCCAACCGTGCCATCGCGCTGGCTGCTGCGGCTCGACGCACTGCTGAAAGGCCTCAAGGAGGGAGCCGCTATCGAAGACGGGCGCTGGGTGTCCTGGGCCCTTGGCATGGATCATGCGGAGACCTACCGGCCCGTGGAGATGCCGAAGCCGAAGCCACGGCTTGACGCACGGCCGGACCGCATGAGCGTCACTGAGGTGGAGAGATGGATCCGTGATCCATATGCGATTTTTGCCCGGGCGATCCTCGAGCTTCAGCCCCTTGCACCGCTTGCCGGCGATCCGTCGGCGGCCGACAGGGGTACTGTCATTCACCAGATCCTGCACAAGGCGGTTCATCGCGGCGGAGACGTGACCGAAGAAGGTCTTTTCGACATCGGCAGGGAGGTGTTCCAGGAATACATCGATTATCCCGATGTCGCGGCGTTCTGGTGGCCGCGCTTCGAGCGCATTGCCCGCTGGCTGGTGGAGCAGGACGTTCTGGCAAGAGACGGCATTCTGGACCGTTTTGCCGAGATTTCCGGACGCATCTCGTTCGATGTGGCGGGTCTCCCGTTCGAACTGCGGGCACGGGCCGACAGGATCGACCTGCTTGCGAGCGGCGAGGCGGTGATGATCGACTACAAGACCGGCCTTCCGCCGAGCGACAAGCAGGTGGCCGCGGGGCTCAGTCCGCAGCTGTCGCTGGAGGCCGCAATCGCCATGGAAGGGGGCTTCAAGGGGTGCGCCGCACGCGGCATTGCCGGTCTCGAATATATCAGACTGTCCGGCGGCGAACCGCCCGGCGAGCGCCGGCAGGTCAAGGCCGCCGCGCCGGAACAACTGGCGCTCGACGCGCTTGCCGGCCTCAAACGGCGCATTGCTGCGTTCGCCCGCGAAGACACACCCTATCTGCCCCGCGTCGCGGTGGAATCCGAACGCCACCGCCACGACTACGACCATCTTGCCCGGCACATGGAATGGGCGCGGCAGGCGGGTGAAGAATGATGTCGACAAGCGCGGCAGAACGGGCAACCAGCGGCCAGCAGAAAGCCTCCGATCCGGCGGCGTCCGCCTGGGTGTCCGCCAATGCCGGTTCGGGCAAGACCCATGTGCTGGCGAACCGGGTGATCCGGCTGCTGCTGGAAGGCACGGACCCGCAGAAGATCCTCTGCCTCACCTTCACCCGCGCCGCCGCGGCGGAGATGTCGAACCGCATCTTCGCGACGCTTGGCCAATGGGTGACGCTCGACGAGGAAGAACTGATCAAGCGGATCCATGCGGTGTCCGGACATGCGGTGTTCGAGGCGGAACGTCTGGCGCAGGCCCGCCGCCTGTTTGCCCAGGCCCTTGAGACACCCGGCGGCCTCAAGGTTCAGACCATCCACGCCTTTTGCGAAAGTCTGCTGCAGAGGTTCCCGCTCGAGGCCGATGTCGGCCCGGGATTTGAAGTGCTGGAAGAGCGCGGCGCGCAGCAACTGCTCACCGACGCACGCGCTGCCGTGCTTGGGTCCGCCGCCTCCGACGGCTCGGCGCTCAATGCCGCCCTGCGGAGCGTGGTGGCGCGTCTGCAGCCGGCTGATTTTGACGGTGTCTTGAGTGAACTCCTGTCGAAACGCCGGGAAACTTCGGGGGCGCTGCCGCCGCAAATCGTTGCCGGGCGATTAAGGGATCTGCACGGACTTAAGAGCGATGACGATGCGGAAAGCATTGCCGCCGAAGCTTTCGGCGATGCCGCGGACGAAACACTCTACAGAACCGCGGTTGCGGCGCTGAAACAATCGGGTGCCAACGACCAAAAGGCCGCCACCCGCATCGAAGCCTTCTTGAACGCCAGCGAAACACGCGAGAAGTTCTCATCCCTGCGGGCGGTTTTCCTGACCACAGCCCTCGCTCCGCGCAAGGATGTGGTGACCAAGGGCTTCGCCAAGCAGCACGGCGATATCGCCGGGTGGCTCGATGAGCGGCAGGCGGCCTTTGAAGCGGCCGATGAGCGCTACAAGGCAGCGGTCGTGTGCGCCGCCACCGAGGCGCTCGTCACCATCGCCGATGCGGTCATTTCGCGCTACGAGACCGAAAAGCGCAATCGCGGGCTCCTCGACTATGACGATCTGATCAACCAGACCCTGGCGCTGTTCACGTCCTCGAGCGCCGCCTGGGTGCTCTACAAGCTCGATGGCGGGCTCGATCACATTCTGGTGGACGAAGCGCAGGACACCAGTCCCGAGCAGTGGCTCATTATTTCTCACCTGGCCGAGGAGTTCTTCGCCGGCCAGGGTGCCCGCGACATGGTGCGGACGGTTTTTGCGGTTGGCGACGAGAAACAGTCGATCTTCAGTTTCCAGGGCGCCGATCCGGCCAAGTTCGACGAGATGCGGCGCTTTTTCAAGCGCCAGGTGGAGCGCTCACAAGCCGCGTTCGCGACGGTGCCGCTGACGGTTTCCTTCCGCTCGACATCCATGATTCTTGCAGCCGTCGATCACGTCTTCCAGTTGCCCGGAGCGGCCAAGGGGCTGACGCAATCGGGCCTGGCGCCGCCGCACGAGGCCAACCGCACCGGACAACCGGGCATGGTCGAAATCTGGCCGACCGTCGTGCCGCTGGACGACGACGGCGACGAAGATCCCTGGTACGCGCCGCCCGACCGGGAAAGGTCCAGCAGCCCGCGCACCCGGCTGGCGGAGGTCATCGCCGGGACGATTGCCGAGTGGCTGGGCCGGGGCGAGATACTTGCCTCCAAGAACCGGCCGGTGCGCGCCGGCGACATTCTCATACTGGTGCGGCGCCGCAATACGTTCGTCGATGCGGTGGTGCGGGCCCTGAAAGGCCGCAACGTGCCGGTCGCCGGCGCCGACCGGCTGGTGCTGACGGACCACATTGCGGTGATGGACCTTTTGGCGCTTGCCCGCTTCGTCCTGCTACCGGAGGACGACCTGACCCTCGCCACCGTTCTCAAAAGCCCGCTTGTGGCAAAGCCCGACGGGAGCGCTTTTGACGACGGTGACCTCTTCGATCTGGCTTACGAGCGGCCCGGCTCTTTGTGGGCCAGGGTGTCGCAGGGTGCCGGCGACGGCAGGCTTGCACCGGCGCTCGACCTTCTGACGCAGTGGCGGGCCCGCGCCGACTGGCAACGGCCATATGAGTTCTTCGCCCAGGTGCTTGGGGCCGACAAGGCGCGCAAGAGGTTCATCGAGCGGCTCGGCGCCGAAGCCAACGACCCGATCGACGAGTTTCTCAATCTCGCCCTGCAGTATGAGCGCCGCGACGTGCCCTCGCTTCAGGGGTTCGTCGAGTGGATGACAGCGGCCGACACGCAAATCAAGCGCGATATGGAACACGGTGTCGACGAAGTGCGCGTCATGACCGTTCACGGCGCCAAGGGGCTTGAAGCCAACATCGTGTTTCTGCCCGACACATGCACCGTGCCGAACCGCCAGCACGATCCAAAGATCCTGGACCTGGTGGACGGCGCTCTCGCGGATGGCGGCCCGGTTCCGGTCTGGCCCATCGCCAAGGCCTATGAAACGGCGCCCGTGGCCGCCGCACGCGAGCATTTGCGCGAGAAACAGCATGAGGAATACAACCGCCTGCTCTATGTCGCCATGACCCGCGCCTGCGACCGGCTCTATGTCTGCGGCTATGAAACCAAGCGCGGCCGCGACGCCGGGTGCTGGTACAACATGATTGCCGAGGCCCTGACGCCGCTGGCGCGCCAGGTGGCCGGCGGCGACGGGGAGCGAGACTGCCTTCGGCTGGAAGATGCCCGGGCCACGCTAACCGAGGCCGACCACAAGGCGCAAACCATCCGGCGGACGCCCGAAGCGCCACCGGAGTGGGCCGGGCGGGACGCGCCACCGCCACCGCCGATGCAGAGAACCCTTGCCCCGTCGAGGCTGGATCTGATCCAGGATGAGACGGGCAACGATGCAATCATGCTCACGGAGCAGCAGGTTCTCTCGCCGCTTGAAGGGTCCACCGCAGATCGGTTCAGGCGCGGCCAGTTGATCCATACGCTGCTTCAGACCCTACCGGACCTGTCGGCGGCAGACCGCGGCAAACGGGCTGAGGCCTATCTGGCACAGGCCGCTAGCGATCTTGGCCCGGAAGCGCGCAGCGAAATCGTTGGCTCGGTTATGGGTGTTCTCGAACATCCGGACTTTTCCTCCCTTTTCGGGCCGGACAGCCGCCCGGAAGTGCCGATCGCCGGGCGCCTGCCGGTAAAGCAGGCAAACGGCGATGATGTGGTGATCTCGGGACAGGTCGACCGCCTTGTGGTCGGTGCACAAGATGTGCTCATCGTCGATTACAAGACGAACCGGCCGGCGGCGCAGACGCTGGAGAGCGTGGCGCCGCTCTATGTCAGGCAACTTGCCGCCTATCGCCTGGCGCTGACGACATTGTTCCCGGCGCACAATATCAGGGCCTTGCTGTTGTGGACCGACGGGCCCAGGCTGATGGAAATCCCGTCCGCCATGCTGGATCGCGCGTTACCCACAATACCGTGATGCGGAACGCACTGCCCCTTGACCGTAAGCACCGCGCTACCTACGTTGAATGGGAGCTTGCGGGCCGACCGGAACCGCTTTAATCGAATGCCCAGAGTTGGCTGGCGCGCAATTGAGAGGATGCAATGAGCACACACCCCGTATCTGACGACAGTTTCGAGAACGACGTCCTGAAATCTTCCGAACCCGTGATCGTGGATTTCTGGGCCGAGTGGTGTGGACCGTGCAAGCAGATTGCCCCGGCATTGGAAGAAATCGCCGGTGAGATGGGCGACCGGGTCAAGGTGGCCAAGGTCAATGTCGACGACAACCCGTCAACATCCTCGAAATACGGTGTGCGCGGCATCCCGACCCTGATCCTGTTCAAGGACGGCGAAGTGGCCTCGACCCAGGTGGGCGCCCTGCCGAAGAGCAAAATCCTCGAATGGATCGAAGGCAATATCTGAACCACGATATTTGCTCTGAAATACAGGCGGGCCGCCTCGGCCCGCTTTTTTTATGCCAATTCGCTTTCGGCCAGCACCTGACCGGCAAGGCTGAGCGAACCGCAGATCAGGATACGGGGCGGGATCAGCGGATCGACCGCCGCAGCCGCCACCGCAGCTTCGAGTGACACCGCTGTTTCCGCCACAAAGCCCTGCGCTTCGGCGACATCGCGCAGTTCCTCGGCGGTGCGGGCACCTTTCTCGCCGGGGATGGCGAGCGTGATGATCTTTTGCGCCAGTCCGCCGAACGGCATCATGAAGCCCGCCGGGTCCTTTGTGTTCAACATGCCGACAATCAGCACGAGCGGCCGCGGCACACGCTCTTCGAGATCGGCGATGCTTGTGGCGATGGCGGACGCGGCCGAAGGGTTATGTCCGCCGTCAAGCCACAGCTCGGCGTCATCGGGTGCAGCGTCTACGAAATGCCCCGAGGTGAGACGCGACATCCGTCCCGGCCAGTCGGCGGTCAGGAGACCGCCTTCAATGTCCCGGTCGGTGACGGCTATATCGTCGAGAGACCGCAAAGCGGCGATCGCGGTGCCCGCATTTGCAATCTGAAACCGTCCCGGCAGCCGCGGCAACGGCAGGTCCAGCAGACCCGACATATCCTGGAACACCAACCGGCCGCGTTCTTCATAGGCCTGCCAGTCCTGGCCGTGAATGATCAGAGGCACCCCGGTCTCGGCGGCCTTGTGTTCAATGGCCGCCCTGGCCGCGTCCGTCTGCGGTCCAATAATCCCCGTGACACCGCGCTTGAGGATGCCGGCCTTCTCTCGGGCAATTTCCTCGATGGTCGATCCGAGAAATTCCTGGTGATCGAGATCAATGGTGGTGATGACCGTCAATGCGGGCTGGTCGATGACATTGGTGGCGTCGAGGCGGCCACCGAGGCCGGTTTCCAGCAGCACGATATCCGCCGGCCGGCGCGAGAAGCACAGATAGGCGGCGGCGGTGGTGATCTCAAAGAACGTGATTTCGGCGCCGTCGTTGACCGCCTCGCACTCTTCCAGCGCCGCCGCCAGTTCCGGTTCGGAGATCAGCTTGCTGCCATCCGCATCCGCCAGCCGTATCCGTTCGTGAAACCTGACGAGATGAGGCGATGTATAGGTGTGGACCCGATGGCCGGCGGTTTCAAGCGCCGCCCGCATGAAGGCGATGACCGACCCCTTGCCATTGGTGCCGGCGACATGCACCACCGGCGGCAATGCGCGCTGCGGGTTGCCGAGACGAGACAGCAGCTGCTCGATGCGGTCGAGCGAAAGGTCGATGACCTTGGGATGCAGCGTCCACAGACGCTCCAGTATGGCGTCGCTTCGGGCCATCTGTCAGCGGGCTTTCGTGATGGATTGGCAGTGCCGATCAAGCGTCCGGCTTAGCCGTTTCCGTTTCGTCCAGGGGGGCTTCGGGTTGCGGCTCGGGCGCGTCAACTTCCGGCTCGCTCACAACTTCGACCAGTTCGAGGGCCGGCAGGTCCGGGGCACCCGCAGCCGGCACCTTCGACAGCAGGCGCACCAGACGGCTGAGCGTTTCGCGCAGTTCATGGCGGTGAACAACCATGTCCACCATGCCGTGGTCGAGGAGATACTCCGCTCTCTGGAACCCGTCGGGCAGCTTTTCCCGGATGGTCTGCTCGATGACGCGCGGCCCGGCGAAACCGATCAGAGCGCCCGGTTCTGCAACATGCACATCGCCCAGCATCGCGTAAGACGCGGTGACGCCGCCGGTGGTCGGATGCGTCAGCACCACGATGTAGGGCAGCTTGGCCTCACGCAGTTGCTGAACGGCGACGGTCGTTCGCGGCATCTGCATGAGCGAGAGAATGCCTTCCTGCATCCGGGCGCCGCCGGCGGCGGCAAAAAGAATGAAGGGCGATGACTTCGCCACGGCGCGCTGCATGCCGGTGATGATGGCTTCGCCGGCGGCCATGCCGAGCGAGCCGCCCATGAACGCGAAATCCTGCACCGCGGCAACGATATCAAGATTATCGAGCTTGCCCTCGCCGAGCAGCACGGCATCTTCCAGTCCGGTCTTGGTGCGCGCTTCCTTGAGGCGCTCGGTGTATTTGCGTTCATCACGGAATTTCAGGGGATCCAGCGGAACCTCGGGCACGTCGAGCGTGTCATAGGTGCCGCCGTCGAACAGGAGCTTGAGGCGCGTCGCCGCCGCAACCCGCATATGGTAGTTGCTTCCCGGGATCACGAACTGATTGGCTTCGAGATCGCGATGGAACACCATCTGACCGGTTTCGGGGCACTTGACCCACATGTTGTCGGGAAGTTCCCGCTTGGTCAGAAGACCTTGAATCTTGGGCCTGACGACGTTTTTGATCCAGTTCACGACTGCTCCGTTCGTTAGCTGTTAGCGCGCCTCGGCGGAGGCGGCGCCCCTTACCCCATCGGCAAGGCCTGACACCAGTGCCAGCACCCTGTCGGCGGTGCCTGCATCGACCGACCCGTCCTCGTTCAGCCCGTCCCTGATCACATTGACCAGGGCCGATCCGACCACCACTCCATCGGCCGTCCTGGCGATGGCGGCGGCCTGTTCGGGTGTGCGTACGCCGAAACCAACCGCAACCGGCAATTCGGTTGAACTCTTGATGCGCGCCACCTGGGCGGCCACCGCGCCCGCATCGGGAGCGGCAGCGCCGGTGATTCCCGTTATCGAGACATAATACACGAAACCGCTCGTATTGTTTAAAACCGCAGGCAAACGTCCATCATCCGTCGTCGGTGTTGCAAGGCGGATGAAATTGATCCCAGCCTTGAGCGCCGGCAGGCAGAGTTCCTCGTCTTCTTCAGGCGGCAGATCGACCACGATCAGACCATCGACGCCAGCCTCAAGCGCATCGGCCAGGAAGCGGTTGACGCCATAGATATAGATTGGGTTGTAGTAACCCATCAACACGATCGGCGTTTCATCGTCTCCGGTGCGGAAATCCCGCACCATCTGGAGCGTCTTGATCATGTTCTGGCCGGCCTTCAACGCCCGTTGCGAGGAGGCCTGGATTGCCGGGCCGTCCGCCATCGGGTCGGTAAAGGGCATGCCGAATTCGATCACATCGGCGCCAGCCTCCGGCAGCCGCCGTAACACTGCAAGCGAAGTCTCGTAATCGGGGTCTCCGGCGGTCAGAAAGGTCACCAATGCGGCACGTCCGTCGGCCTTGAGTGCGGCAAACCGACGGTCCAGTCTTGTCGTCTTGTCAGATGCCATGGCCTACATCTCCACGCCGAGATGTTCCGCCACGGCAAAGACATCCTTGTCGCCGCGTCCGCACATGTTCATCACCATAATATGGTCACTCGGCAGGTCCGGTGCAATCTTGGCCACATGAGCGAGCGCATGGGAGGGTTCCAGCGCCGGGATAATCCCCTCGAGTTTGGTGCAGAGCTGGAAGGCCTCGAGCGCCTCGGTGTCGGTCACGGCGACATACTCGACCCGGCCGGCATCCTTCAGCCAGGCGTGCTCGGGTCCGATGCCGGGATAGTCGAGCCCGGCGGAAATCGAATGGGCTTCGGTGATCTGGCCGTCGTCGTCCTGCAGCAGATAGGTGCGATTGCCATGCAGAACGCCGGGCTTGCCGCCGGTGAGGGAAGCGGCGTGTTCGCCGGTTTCAACACCGTGACCACCGGCTTCAACGCCGATAATCCTGATTTCGGCATCATCGAGGAACGGGTGGAAAAGGCCCATGGCATTGGAGCCGCCACCGATACAGGCGACAAGACTGTCGGGCAGGCGCCCCTCCGCCGCCATCATCTGTTCGCGGACCTCCGTGCCGATCACCGACTGGAAATCGCGCACCATGGAAGGATAGGGGTGCGGGCCAGCCACCGTACCGATGATGTAGAAGGTTTCATCCACATTGGTCACCCAGTCGCGCAGCGCTTCGTTCATGGCGTCCTTCAGGGTGCGCGAACCGGACGTGACCGGCACCACTTCGGCGCCCAGAAGTTTCATGCGGAACACATTGGGCGCCTGGCGGGCGATGTCCGTCTCACCCATATAGACGACGCAGGGCAGGCCGAAACGCGCCGCAACAGTTGCCACAGCGACACCATGCTGGCCGGCGCCGGTCTCGGCAATGATGCGGGTCTTGCCCATGCGGCGGGCGAGCAGGATCTGACCAAGGCAGTTGTTGATCTTGTGCGATCCGGTGTGGTTGAGCTCGTCGCGCTTGAAATAGATCCTGGCGCCGCCGAAATGCTCGGTCAACCGCTCGGCAAAATAGAGCGGGCTCGGCCGGCCGGCGTAATGCGTATTGAGACCATCAAGTTCGCGGTGAAACTCCGGATCGTTCTTGGCGGTGGTGTAGGCCTCGTCGAGATCGAGGATCAGCGGCATCAGGGTTTCGGCGACGAAACGGCCGCCATAAATGCCGAAATGACCGTCTTCATCGGGGCCGGTCCGGAAGGAATTTGGTGTTGTCGAATTCACGGTATGCGCGCTCCTGACGCGGTTGAAATCTTTCTTACCCGGCGGACCGCACCGCCTCAATGAAATTCCGTATAAGTGCTGAATCCTTGACCCCCGGCGCGATTTCAACGCCGGACGAGACATCGATGATTCCCGCGCCGGTGATGCGCAGGGCCTCGGCAATGCTGCCGGCATCCAGCCCGCCCGACAGCATGAAGCGGGCGTGACCGCCGTCACCGGACAGCAGGGTCCAGTCGAACTGGACACCGTTTCCGCCCGGCAACGCATCCGCCAGATCTTCCGGCGCCTTGGCGTCGAACAGAATGAGCGCCGCGTCGGCGGCAAAGTCGGCGGCGGCCTGGATGTCGCCGTCACCACGCACCTTGATCGACTTGATGACCGGCAGGCCGAACCGTTTCGCAATCTCGCGGATCCGTTCAGGTGTCTCTGAACCGTGCACCTGCACATAGTCCGGCGCGAGCGCCTCGATGATCGCGGCAAGTTCGGCATCGTCGGCATCGACCGTGACCGCAACCTTCTTGGCGCGGCCGGCGACCTGGGCGCCAAGCTCGCGTGCGCGCTCAAGCGATACATTGCGCGGGCTCGGACCATAGAAGATGAAGCCGACGAAATCGGCGCCGGCGTCGAGGGCCGTCTGCAATGTGTCAGGCTCACTGAGCCCGCAGATCTTCACCTGCGTCATGATGCAACCATTTGCGAAATCAGGCGTCCAAGGCGTCCCGGCATTCGGCCGCAAGTGCCTGCGCGGCGGCCACCGGATCGTCGGCACGGGTGATCGGTCGTCCAATCACCAGGATGTCTGCGCCTGTTTTAACCGCCCATGCGGGCGTGGCAATTCTTTTCTGGTCCTCGTTATCGGCCCCGGCGGGGCGAATTCCAGGCACCACGGTGAGGAAATCCGCACCAAGTTCGCCGCGAATCGCCGTGAGATCATGGGTTGAGCACACCACACCGGCCAGGCCGCTGGCTTTGGTGAGCCTGGCAAGGCTCAGGGCGTGCTCGTTGGCCGCACCTTCGCGAAACCCGATTTCAGTCAAATCTCCGGAATCGAGGCTGGTCAGGATCGTCACCGCGATGACCTGCGTTTGACCGGAAGAGACCGCCCCGGCCGCCGCGCGCATCATGGCGCCGCCGCCGCCGGCATGGACATTGACGATGGCGGGCTCAAGATCGGCCAGCGAACTTAATCCACCGGCGACGGTGTTGGGGATGTCGTGCAGCTTGAGATCGAGAAACACCGGCAGGCCGGCGTCGGCGACACGCCCGTAGCCATCGCGTCCATGCGCATAGAAAAACTCAAGCCCCAGCTTGACGCCGCCGACATGGCCGCGCAGTTCATGGGCCAGCGCAACCGCCCATTCGAGATCGGTGGTGTCGAGCGCGCAGAAGATCGGGTTTTCGTAGCGGGACATGTGCGGTGACGGCTTCAAGGTCGGTGGTGGGCCGCGTTATAGCAGAACCGCGACACGGCGCAATCAGTCGCGGCCTCGCGTACCCGCAATTGCCCGGCTGTTTCCGACAATGGATTGGCAAAGCGGCGTCCGTGTCCTACATTGTCCCCAGAGGAGACGGGAACACACCCAAGCGGAGGCTATGGGATATGAAACGGTTCTCTTTTGCTTTGGCGGCGGCTGTCGTGTTCGCCATATTCACCGGCCCGGTCCATGCAGGCAACAGCCAGTATGGCGGCTATTACGCTCCAAGCGGTCCACAATATGCACAGCCCGGGCCGAAACGGCAGAAGCCCGGCACGCGGCGGCGCGGCCAATTGCAGGAGCTGCGAGCGCTCCGGGCGCGTAGCGAATGCCGGATGTACGCGTTCGGCTTCTGGCGGTATCACCCGGACTATCAGCACTGCCGGTACAACTGAGCCCGGCTTGGTGATGGCGTTGCGCGGGTCGACGCGCGACGTCAGCCGAGCGCGGCCTCATAGACCAGAATCGCGGCGGCAAGGTCCTCAATAGCGGTTCCAACCGATTTGAAGACGGTGATCTCATCGGCGCCGCTGCGGCCCGGCTTCTCGCCCCGTGTCAGCTCGAACAGGTCGGCTGCAATGTCTTCCTCGCGCAAGGCGCCGGACTTGACCGCCTGCACCACGTCGCCGGCCTCTGAAAGCCCACCCGGGCGGGTGTCCACAAAGACGGTGCCGCGCCGCATGACTTCATCATCGGTCTCGCGCAGGTCGGGGCGGAAGGCGCCGACCAGATCGACATGGGTTCCAGGCGCGAGCCACTCGCCGAGAACCAGCGGGACCGAAGAGATCGTGGCGCAGGAGATCAGATCGGCGCCGCGGACCGCGCCCTCCAGATCCTCCACCGCACGGGCATCGATCCCTTCGGCGCGCAGTGTCGAGGCCAGGTCACCGGCCTTGCCGACATTGCGGTTCCAGATGGCCACACTCGCGATCGGACGCACCGACATGTGGGCTCTGATCAGGCAGGGCGACAAGGCGCCCGACCCCACCATGAGCATGGAACTTGCATCTTCGCGCGCCAGGTAGCGGGCGGCGAGCGCCGAGGCCGCCGCGGTGCGTCGAACCGTCAGTTCCGGGCCGTCGATCAGTGCCAGAGGACGGCCGGTCCCGCCGTCGAGAAGAAAATACATGCCCTGGACGGTCGGTTCGCCGCGGGCCGGATTGTCGGGATAGATGGTCACCGACTTGAGGCCGACATACGCCTTTTCGCCCGCCGGAGATGCGGCCTTGTCGCCGCTCGGCGACGTCCAGGCCGGCATCAAGAGGAGCGTCGCCTCGGGCCGGCCTTCGAGATCTATGGTGTGGTGATGCCTGAGCGGAACTTCATACCGCCCGCGAAAGGCGTCCGCCAATGCGTCGGCGATCGCCGGGTAGTCGGCAAGGCGGCCGATATCTTCGGAGGAGATGTTGAGCATGCCGTCGGCTGCCTTCAGCTCGGCGGCGCGGCGGCGCCCGGCCCCGAAGTGAGAAGTTTCGACTGTGCCTCCACCGCCTGGCGCTTGAGGGCATCTTGTTCCTGCCTGAGCCGGTTGCTCTCGTTGCGCGCCTCGCGGGCGGCGCGGCGCCATTTGCCCTGCGACATCCACGATGCGACGCCACCGCACAGAATGCCGACAAAGACGGCGCCAAGCAGCAGGGCGAAGAGGGGCAGGTCGGTTGCGAAGATGGGGTCGCTTTCGGAGAACGGATCGATCGAAAACCTGACCGGGTCACGATTCGCGACGGCCAGGCCGGCCACGATCACCGCAGCCGGAACGCCGATCAGCCAGGACAGCAGCTTCTTCAAGGTGATCCCTTCCGAATGACCGTCTCGGAGCGCGCCGCGAAGAACGGGCGCCGCGCGTTCAGCACTTACGCGCCGTCGGATCCGCCCGGTTCATTGTTGAGCTGCTCGCGCAACTCCTTACCGGTCTTGAAGAACGGAACCCGCTTCGCCTGCACGCTGACCGGATCTCCGGTGCGTGGATTGCGACCGGTACGGGCCGGGCGTTCCTTGACCGAGAAGGCCCCGAAGCCGCGCAGCTCGACCCGATCTCCCCGCGCCAGCGCCGTTCCAATTTCATTGAATACGGTGTTGATGATCCGCTCCACGTCTCGCTGATAGAGATGCGGGTTCTCCTGAGCGATGCGCTGGATCAGTTCAGATTTAATCATTTGGGTCCCCCAGGGCGCCCTTTGCCGCATATGTAGCTGAATGTGTCACCGGGCAGGGTGCCAAACAGAGACCAGCCCGTCAAGACTAAGTGTTTCTGCCCGCAATGTTTTTCGCGTTAGCAGAAGTGTGCTTGCAAGATCGTTGAGACCGAATGCGCGCAGGACCGAGATCATCGCGACACTGCCCCAGGAAAGATCTTCCAGCGCATTGGTAGACCAGTCCCGAACCTCCAGACCGGCGCCGATGTTCCTCGCCTCGCGCAACCATTGCAAAGCCGTTCTTTCACCGCCGATGGCATCGATCAACTGGACCTCGAGCGCCTGGCGTCCGGTATAGACGCGACCGTCAGACAGTTCGCGGGCACGCGCTTCACCGAACGGACGACGCTGTTCGACCAGTTCAATGAACCACTCATGGGAGTCGCGGATCATGGATTGCGATATGGCGCGGGCATCGTCGGAGGTTTCGGCGAAAGGCGATGGCTCTCCCTTGAGAGGAGAGCTCTTCACTTCTTCCATTTTGACCCCAATCGTCTTGAGCAGCTCAGAAACCTGGGCCCACTGGAAGATGACGCCGATCGATCCGGTGATGGTGTTGCCGCGCGCCACGATGTAGTCGCCGCCGAGCGCCGCAACATAACCGCCCGACGCCGCGACTGTGCCGAGCACGGCGACGACAGGCTTCTTGGCCGCGGCCCGCCTGATCGCCGCGTAGAGCGCCTCCGATCCCGCGGTCGTGCCGCCCGGACTGTTGACGTGCAGAACCACCGCCTCGACGGTGTTCGAGGCGAGGATCTTGTCGAACAGGTCCTGCTGTTTGCGGTCGTCGGAAATCACCCCGTCGATCGTGACCCGGGCGATATGGCGATCAATGCCGAGCAACCCGGTGCCGCCCCAGATGCGCGCGCCGGCCGCGGCAGCGGCCACGACCACCACTGCGATGGCCACGAACCGCCACATGGAAAGCCGGCGCTTCAAGCGCCTGCGATCAACGAGTAAGTCGGCGTCCAGAGACATGATCAATGCCACGGAGTGCCACGGCGCGGCCCGGCATGAGCCGGGCCCGGCGGCACCCTATTTCTCCTCACCGTCGGCAGTGTCTTCCGCCGCGGCCTCTTCAACCGGGGCATCTTCCACCGGAGCGTCTTCCGCCGGAGCGTCTTCCGCCGGAGCGGCTTCAGCTTCGGCGTCGTCGGCCGGAGCATCTTCAGAATCGGTGTCCTGTGCGCGGCTGAGTGCGGCGCCCAGGATATCGCCAAGCGAAGCACCTGAATCGGTCGATCCGTATTGCGCAACCGCCTCTTTTTCTTCAGCGATTTCAAGCGCTTTGATCGAAACCGAGACCCGGCGCGATGCCTTGTCGATCTGTGTGACGCGGGCGTCCAGCTTGTTGCCGACCGCGAAGCGTTCGGGGCGCTGCTCGGAACGGTCACGGCTGAGATCGGACCGGCGGATGAACGCGGTCATGCCGGCATCGCCGATGGTCACCTCGATACCGTTGTCCTTCACCGCCGACACCTCACAGGTGACGATGGAGCCTTTGCGGACATCACCGATGCTGTCGAGCGGGTCGCCGCCCAACTGCTTGATGCCAAGCGAGATGCGTTCCTTGTCAGTGTCGACCTCGAGCACCTTGGCCTTGACCACATCACCCTTGTTGTAATCCTGGATGGCGTCCTCGCCGGAACGGTTCCAGTCGAGATCGGAGAGATGAACCATGCCGTCGACATCGCCATCGAGACCGATGAACAGACCGAACTCGGTGATGTTCTTGATCTCGCCCTCGACTTCGGTGCCGATCGGGTAGTCGTCGGCGAAGCTGAGCCAGGGATTGTCGCTGCACTGCTTGAGGCCAAGCGAAATCCGCCGTTTGACCGGATCGACCTCGAGCACCATGACCTCGACCTCCTGGGAGGTGGAGACGATCTTTCCGGGGTGGATGTTCTTCTTGGTCCAGCTCATTTCCGAGACATGGACCAGGCCTTCGATGCCGTCTTCCAGCTCAACGAACGCACCATAGTCGGTGATGTTGGTGACCGTGCCCTTGACCTTCATCTGCACCGGATACTTGGCTTCGACACCTTCCCAGGGATCGGCCTCGAGCTGCTTCATGCCGAGCGAGATGCGCTGGGTTTCCGGATTGATCTTGATGATCTGGACGTTCAGGGTCTGGCCGATGGAGAGCACATCGGAGGGATGGTTGACGCGGCGCCACGCAATGTCGGTGACATGCAGCAGCCCGTCGATACCGCCGAGATCGACGAATGCGCCGTAATCGGTGATGTTCTTGACAACGCCTTCCACGACCTGGCCTTCGGAAAGGTTCTGCACCAGTTCGCTGCGCTGTTCGGCCCGGGTCTCTTCGAGCACGGCACGGCGCGACACGACGATGTTGCCGCGGCGCTTGTCCATCTTGAGGATCTGGAACGGCTGCGGAATGTTCATCAACGGTGTGACATCGCGGATCGGCCGGATGTCGACCTGGCTGCCGGGCAGGAACGCCACAGCGCCGCCGAGGTCGACCGTGAAGCCACCCTTGACGCGGCCGAAGATCGTGCCGTCGACGCGCTCATTGGCTTCGTAGGAGGTTTCGAGGCGGCCCCAGCTCTCTTCGCGGCGCGCCTTGTCGCGGCTGAGCACCGCTTCGCCCATGGCGTTCTCGATGCGTTCAAGAAACACTTCGACTTCGTCGCCGATGTCGAGCGCGGCTTCCTGGCCTGGCGATTGGAATTCCTTGAGGGGGACGCGGCCTTCGGTCTTGAGGCCGACATCGATGATCGCAAGATCCGCTTCGATCGAGATGATCGTGCCTTTGATAACGGTTCCCTCGAGCGAAGAGCCTTCGGTGAGGGATTCATCGAGAAGAGCGGCAAACTCTTCGCGGGTGGGGTTCAATGAGCTCATAGCCGGCTCGGACATGTTAAGCACCTATAGTATCTTGTTGGCCTGCGGTTATGTCCGCAGGACATCCCACACCCCGACGCGACTGCCCGGTCCGGGCAGCACCACCGTTCGAGTTGTGGGCATCCACGTTCAGGTTTTCCGGTCAGTTTCCGCGCGTTACTGCGGCATCGGACACCTGCTAATCGCCCGGCACAGCTCGTGCTCGGACAAATCAAGGGCGTTTGCGCCGTCAACAGAGTCGACGACCGCCTCGAACGCGGTTTCTATATCTAAATTTCCGCAATCCGGCAAGTGCGCGTCTTCACTCATTTATTTTGGGTTCGCCGGGGCCGATGCACGCAAAAATCGCCGGGCGCTCACGCGGCCCCGCCTGGGATGGAGCCCAGATCGGCGCCAAGCCCCGTCATCAGATCGGCGAATCGGGGGAAACTGGTTGCGATCATGGCGCCGTCGTCGATGCTGACGCCGCGCTCCGACGCCAGTCCGAGCACCAGAAACGCCATCGCTATGCGGTGGTCCAGGTGGGTTTCCACCGGGCCTCCACCGGGCACGCGCCCGCCGTGAACAATGAGGTCTTCGCCCTCGATTTGCCAACTGACGCCACACGTTTCGAGACCCGCCGCGACCGCGGCAAGGCGGTCGGACTCCTTCACCCGCAGTTCTTCCAGGCCCCGCATGCGCGTGGTGCCGCTGGCGGTTGCGGCCGCGACCGCCAGAACCGGATACTCGTCGATCATGGACGGCGCCCGTTCCGGCGGCACGACGATGCCCTGCAGCCGGCTCGCGCACACCCTGAGATCGGCGACCGTTTCTCCGCCCACATCGCGCGTGTGCTCGAGCTCAATGTTGGCGCCCATTTCCTTCAGGGTCGTGATCAGACCGTTACGGGTCGGATTGATCATGACGTTGTCGATTGTAACGTCGGAGCCCTCGGTAATGAGCGCGGCGACCAGAGGAAACGCCGCGGAACTCGGATCGGCGGGTACCCGCAACACCTGCGGCTTGAGCTCCGGATATCCGGTCAACGAGATCTGCTTCGCGCCGTCCTCACGATCGCTGAGCGTTACCTCGGCGCCGAATCCCGCCAGCATACGCTCGGTGTGATCGCGGGTCGGCTTGGCTTCAACGACGCCGGTGCGACCGGGCGTATTGAGGCCAGCCAGCAATATCGCCGACTTGACCTGGGCCGAGGCAACCGGAAGCGTGTAGACAATCGGCACCGGATCGCGCGCACCGTGGACGGTGAGCGGCAACCGATCGCCCTCGCTGGCCTCGCAGCCGGCGCCCATCCGGCGCAACGGGGTCAGCACCCGCCCCATCGGCCGCTTGGTCAGGGAGGCATCGCCGGTAAACGTCACCGTGACGGGCTGGCTCGCCACCAGACCCATCAGCAGCCGCACGCCGGTGCCGGAATTTCCAAGGTCGAGCGGTTCGGCGGGAGAGTGCAGGCCTCCGACGCCACAGCCGTAAACGTGCCAGGTCCCCTCTGCATCGCGGTCGATGACCGCACCCATCGCCCGCAGGGCGTTGGCGGTCGCCAGGACATCTTCCGCCTCCAGCAGCCCGTCAATGGTGGTTTCGCCAACGGCGGACGCGCCGAATATGAGGGCGCGGTGGGAAATCGACTTGTCGCCGGGCACGGATACGCTGCCGGTCAAAGGGCCGGACGGGCGGGCAATCAGCGGCTGTGGTTGATGCGAATTCAATGTGCGGCGCCGGAATTTTAGCGGGCTGGAAGGGTCGCCGTGTCCTATCACAGCCGCCTTGCCGTGTCACGCCGCGGCGGCTGCGGCAAGGCGTGCGCGCAGCCCCGTTTTCCGGGCGATATTTGCCTTTGACACGCCCGCGGCAACGTGGCATGGGAAGCCGCAATTTTAGACAGAAAACCTCATGCAAGAGATACCTACGACGGTGCAACATGGCCAAACCTGAACTTGGAACCAAGCGCACCTGCACAAGCTGCGGGGCCAAATTTTTCGATCTCGAAAAGATGCCGGTCGAATGCCCGAAATGCGAGACGGCCTTCGTGCCCGGCGTCCTGCTGCCTCCCAAGGATACCACTCCTCCCGAAGCCAAGCCGGCCGCGCCGGAGACCGAAGAAGTCAAAAAGGAAGACACCGGCGACGTCGAGGTGATCAGCCTGGACGATGTCGAGGTGGCGGACGATGAGGATGATGATGAGGTCGCGGCGATTGCGGATGTCGATCTTGGCGACGACGATGCCGATGATGATGCGGACGGCGACGACGATACATTTCTGGAGACGGACAACGAAGACGAGCCTGATGTCACCGGTCTGATCGGCGGGGTTGCGGGGGACGAGGAAGAAAACTAGTCCCGGCGGCTGTGGTCAGGCGCGCACTCTGTGCTTGATCAAACGGGCGGCACGTCATAGATAGTGGTCTGCCCGCCGATGGAGCAGAGTTGCTTCCTTCGTATTCGCGAAGACCGGCGGGACTGACCGTGTGTGGGGCCATAGCTCAGTTGGGAGAGCGCTTGAATGGCATTCAAGAGGTCGTCGGTTCGATTCCGATTGGCTCCACCACTTTTTGTCTCACGTTAAGCTTCGTTTCACTCAGCGGCTCCGACGGGGCGGGCTCTCGCCCGGGGCGTCCGTTTGGACGCCTTGGTTGGGCAGAGATTATTCCTCTCACCTCCAACACTTTCCCTACAGCGGGTTCAGGCCATGGACTCATAAATGGCCTAGAGTACCCGTGGCGAACGGCCTTTGCCGCCGATCGACCATATAATTGCCGCAGCTAAGGGTGATATTCGGCGCATGGACACCCATATGCTCCGTAACCTCGGAGACGGGCGATGCGGACGTTATTCCTGACACTATCCCTGGCCGCCACATCGGCGGCGCAACCGGTGGCGGCGGCAAGCGATGCCGGGCCGGCCGGCGTATATGAAGTGGTGGCGTTGCGCCGCGCTTCGGACGTCGCCAGCGGCCCCGGCGATGCAGCCGCCGACATGGCGCTCGGCCGGCGCGCCCGGTTCGGTGGAAATGCCGAATGGATTGACGGAACCACCTGCAAGGCCTGGTCGCTTGAGCCTCTGGCGGACCCCGCCCTTTCCGCCGACGATCCCAATCTTTCCGACATCGAGCTGGCGCCCGCCGGTATTGCCGATGCTCGGGAAAACCGCAGCCTGCGCCTGATGTGCGACGGGCGCGAACTCACCACCTTGCTTCAAGTCGATGCGCGCGTTCTCGTGGTGCCGTCGGCTTCGGGATCGACCAACCTGGTGCTTGAGCGCACGCCCGACGCGCGCGAGACCGCGGCGCTTCAGGCAAGGCTCAAGGCACAAGGGCTTCTGGAGAATGCGACGGATGGCGTCATGGACGCCGCCACACGGCGCGCCCTGGCGCTTTACGCGGACGACCTGGGTGCGGCGTTTGCCTTCGAGCGCGGTGTGGCCACCGAAAACCTGCTCGCCGCCCTGTCGCAGCCGATGGTGGACGACGACACTCTGAAGATCGTCGTGTCCGGCCCGATCTCGGCACATTTCAGGGGCGCACGCGAACAGCTTGCCCCATTGGAGTATGAGGTCGAAGAACTGCGGTTTGAATTCAAGGGCGATGCAGCAAAGTACGTCTACAAGCCGGCCGGGACGCTGCATTTCTCCGACTGGTTTTTCGACGTGTTCTCGCATGACGGATCGTTTGTGCTTTTGCCGCAGGGACACTACGGCCCCTATCACGTGGTCCGGGTCCAGCACCTGAAGGATTATCTGCGCGGTGCCCGCGAACCCGATGAGATCGTCGGAGGCAGGAGCGGCGATAACGGCGCCGCCCGGGTGCACGGCGATGCCAAATGGCTGTCGGACACCGCGTTCAGCTACACAACGACCTGCTGCGGTGAAACCACCGAGCACAGGCACAGCATACGCTTTCTCGACTACCGGCCGAAGCGCACGCCCGACACCGTTTTCGATTACCGCCCGGCCCTCTCTCTTGACGCGGTTTCCCTGCCGGCCTTTGCCGCCGAGAGCATGGTGGAACTGGCGGCGGAAATGGAACGGCTGATCGCCGCCGCCCGCGCCAATCCGGGCAAGTTCGAGCACGGCAATATTGCTCTCGGGGCCAACCCGCAGGAATACGTGCCGTCCGACGCCGAACTGCTTGCCGCGCGCTTCGGCGATGCGTTCGTAGGACTGCTCAACACGATGGAGGCGAGCCAGATCAAGGCGTCATGGACGCCACCTCAGGAAGCCGGACGCACCCTGATCTATCATCGCTTCATCTACCGCCATGTGGATGTCATGGGCTCGGGCCGTTTTTTCTACGCGTCTCCGCCAATACCCACGGTGCTTGAACTGAAGCCGCACGGCAACTAGGTCGTGTCCTCTTCTTATTGAAGTTTGATGGCGTCAAATCGCATGGGCAGCCCGCAGACCTGGCCCGCACCGGCCGGCCGAACTCCGTAAACTCCACAAAGAGCAAGCGTTCAACCAAGGTTGAAGACGCCAGAACTGCAATTCGGGGTATTGTCGCCATTCCTGATGATGGAAAGGCGTCTAGCCTGTCGGGATGAGAGTGGTAATGTGCCAGGGTCGTTCGAGCTTGGTACACCAGTTCGAGATTACTCAGGGAGAGAAACACATGAGCAAGAAAACGACCGCCTCGCGTCGTAAGTTTCTGAAATCCGCGGGCTTGGCCGCCGGCGGTGTCGCCGTTGCCGGCGTTGCTGCGCCAAGCATCGCGCGCGCCGAGCCGACCGTTATGAAAATGCAGGCTGCCTGGGGCGGCGGTATTTTCCTGGAGAATGCCAAGTCCTATGTGGACCGGGTACATGCAATGGCCGGGAAAGACATCAAGATCGACCTTCTCGCCGTCAACTCGGTGGTGAAGACGTCGCAGATGCAGGACGCGGTTCACCGCGGCGTGCTTGATGCCGCCCATTATGTGCCGGCCTACTGGTACTCCAAGTCAAAGTCAGCGTCGCTGTTCGGCACCGGCCCCTGCTTCGGCTGGTCGAGCCAGGAAGTGCTCGGCTGGATCCACTACGGCGGCGGCCTGGAGCTGTTCAATGAACTCATGGGCGGCCTCGGCCTGAACGTCGTCAGCTTCTTCAACAGCCCAATGCCGGCGCAGCCGCTTGGCTGGTTCAAGGAACAGATCAAAGACGCCAAGCAGATGGACGGCCTGAAGTACCGCACCGTCGGCCTGGCGGCGGACGTTCTGCTCGAAATGGGCATGTCCGTTGTGCAGCTTCCCGGCGGCGAAATCCAGCCGGCCATGAAGTCGGGCCTGATCGACGCCGCGGAATTCAACAATCCGACGTCGGACCGTGACTTCGGCATGCAGGACGTGTCCAAGCACTACCATCTTGCAAGCTTCCACCAGAGCCAGGAATTCTTTGAAGTTACCTTCAACAAGGGCAAGTTCGAAGGCCTGCCGGGCGAGCTTCAGGCCATCCTGAAATATGCATCGGAAGCCGAGAACTCGAACTTCTACTGGCACAACACCAAGCGCTATGCCGAAGATCTCGAGAAACTGAAAGGCCAGGGCGTCAATGTCTACCGCACCCCTGATTCGGTGATGGTCGAACAGTTGAAGGCCTGGGACATCGTCGTTGACCGGATCTCGGCGGAAGATCCCTTCTTCGCCAAGGTGATCGCATCGCAGAAGGCCTATGCCAAAGAGGTGATGAACTATCTGAACCTCAACCAGCCGGACTACAAGCTGGCCTACAACCATCATTTCGGTTAGGCCCGCAAACAACACGGCTTAGCTGAACAAAGCTGCCCGGGGGCCGAGAATCGGCCCCCGGATCCTACGGGTTACAGTTGGGGAGGCTGCAGTGACATCCATAATCCACGCCATTGAAAGCCTGAGCATCTGGGTGGGCCGGGCGTTTGGCTGGTGCATCCTGATCCTGACCCTTTCGGTGTCCTACGAAGTGTTCGTGCGCTACGTGCTCAACGCACCGACGGTCTGGGCCTTTGACATGATGGTGCAGATGTATGGTGCGCTGTTCATGATGGCCGGCGCCTACGCCCTCGCCCAGGACAGCCATGTGCGCGGTGACGTGTTCTACCGCCTGATACCGGTCAGGTGGCAGGCGAGCATCGATCTTGTTCTCTACATTCTGTTCTTCTTCCCCGGAATGCTGGCTCTGGTCTGGTACGGCACCGAGATCGCCTCGGATTCGTGGCGCTACAAGGAAGTGAGCTGGAACAGCCCGGCCCGGATCCAGATCTACTTTTTCAAGACCCTGATTCCGCTCGCCGGCGGCCTGCTCATGGTTCAGGGGATTGCCGAATCATTGCGCTGCATTTTGGCGATACGCAGCGGCAAATGGCTGGAGCGCCTGGAAGATGTTCGCGAAACGGAAGACTCCATATTGGGCGCCGATGCCGCCGACAAAATCCGTCTTTCATAAGACCACTGCAGACACGCTTCCGGAGCCGCTACGAACATGACCAATCCCGAAGTCGCCATCTTCATGCTTTCGCTGTTCATCGTGCTGGTCCTTCTGGGCTTCCCGATCGCGTTCACGCTTCTGGCCATGGGTGTGGGCTTTGGCTACTACGCCTACTACAACGCGAGCTCCATCAATGAATTCAGCGATCTGTTCAACAATCAGATCTTCTATCTCCTGAACCAGAACACCTACTCGGTGATGGAAAACGACGTTCTGGTCGCGATCCCCCTTTTCCTGTTCATGGGCTACGTGGTCGAGCGCGCAAACATCGTCGACCGGCTGTTCCATTCACTCTACCTGGCGGCCCGCAACCTGCCGGGGTCTATGGCCATCGCGGCTCTGATCACATGCACGGTGTTTTCCACCGCCAGCGGCATTGTCGGCGCGGTGGTGACGCTGATGGGGCTGCTCGCCTTTCCGGCGATGGCGCAGGCCAATTACAACAAGGAGTTCGCGTCCGGAGTGATCTGCGCCGGCGGTACTCTGGGGATTCTCATTCCGCCGTCGATCATGCTGATCGTCTATGCGGCGATCGCCGAGCTCTCGCCGCTCCGGCTCTACGCAGCGGCGGTGTTCCCCGGCCTCATGCTGGCCGGCTTCTACATTCTCTACGTTCTGGTGCGGGCACGCATTAACCCATCGCTGGCCCCGTTGCCCAAAATGGACGACGCTCCACCGGTAAGGCAGATCTACTTTCAGCTGCTGACCTCGTTCGTGCCGCTGACCGTGCTCATCATGCTGGTGCTCGGCTCGATTCTGGGCGGACTTGCAACCCCGGCCGAAGCCGCTGCCATGGGTGCGCTGGGAGGCTTGGTGCTGGCCTTCTGCTATCGCTCGCTGACCTGGATCAAGGTCAAGGAGTCGGTGTTTCTGACCGCCAAGGCGACAGCCATGGTGTGCTGGCTGTTCGTCGGGTCGTGGACGTTCGCCTCGGTGTTCTCCTATCTCGGCGGCCATGACGTGATCGAACACTGGATCGTCTCCCTCGACATGGCGCCCTGGCAGTTCCTGGTCATGTGCCAGGCGATCATTTTCCTCCTCGGCTGGCCGCTTGAGTGGTCGGAAATCCTGATCATCTTCGTGCCGATCTTCCTGCCCATGCTCGACACGTT
>JAJFHL010000153.1 GCA_021775615.1 Hyphomicrobiales bacterium | reverse complement strand
GCGCTCTCCACCGTGCCTGCCGGCGAGCCGACGCAGAATCTGCGGCGGACCCTCGAAGATGGCCGCAAGGTGCGGTTCACCTTCAACCCGGCCGAACGCAACGGAATGCTCACCGTCACCGCGCCCACCGGCGAAACCGTCCGTTTCACGCTGCAGCGCGCGGCGCGGGGCGGCTTCGTGTTCACCGACGCTGCCGTGTCCGCGCGAGACGCGCCAGGCATGCGCCTGCCGCGCGCCGATCTCGCCTCGGTCATCGACGCGGTCGCTTATCAGTGATCCTGACAAGCGCCGACGCGCTGCCCGCACCAAAAGATGCTGACCGGAGGGCAATCGTACACCGTTGAAGAATAGTATTTTGGCGCGGATCAGAGTTGCAGGCTGCCGAACAGCGTGTTGCTGCGCTGCCGGCGGGCTCATCGCAAACCAACTTATCCCCGGGCCCGCTGGCTGGTGTACAACCTGTCATACTGGATGACACTCCGGCTTAACGGGCGGGCCGCTCCGACGCCGGCCCGCCGCATCCATCGAAACAAATTCATGACGACAGAATTGCCCTAGCGCGGGTCCGCGGTATCCGCGGGGAACCCTGCCTCGGGCTCTGGCGGGCGCCGGCCTTTCATGGGTCACGGGCCGGCGCCCCGGCAATCTCGACGGCCTTTGCGAAGACAACCGGCGAGGGGCCGCCGCGAGGGCGTTTAAGCGCGTCTGCCGCTGGGAGTTCATCTCAGTTGATGCGCGCCTTCGCAACGACCCTGAAACCTCTGTCCGCTGTTTGAATGCTCTTCGGCACGCGGGCTTTCGCAACACAAAAGGTGATTGAAAAATGGCAGTTACTCGACTGAGTGACGTAATCGTGCCTGACGTCTTCCTGCCCTACATGCTGAAGGAGACGCAGGAGAAATCGGCGGTGTTCCAGTCCGGAATTCTGCGCGACGACCCGAACCTTGCTAACTTCCTGCGTGGCGGCGGGCAGCTGATCAACGTGCCGTTCTGGAACGACCTCGGCACCCCCGAACCCAACACGTCTTCCGACAATCCGGCGTCTTCGGCGACACCGCAGAAGATTACCGGTGAAAAGGACGTGGCGATCCGTATCAACCGGAACCAGGGCTGGTCCGACGCCGACCTGGCGGCGGAACTTGCTGGCGACGATCCGATGAAGCGGGTCGGCGAGCGGGTTTCGGCCTACTGGTCGCGGGCTTATCAGAAGCACCTGATCTCGGTGCTCAAGGGCGTCCTTGCCGACAATGCGGCGAACGACGCGGGCGACATGCGGATTGAGATCGGCACCGACGCGGTGGGCGCGGCAACGGCGGCCGAACTGGTCTCGGCCGAGGCGATCCTCGACACCAAGCAGACCATGGGCGATGCGGCCGACGCGCTCGACACGCTGGTCATGCATTCAGTGGTGTTCACCAGGCTGCAGAAGCTCAACCTGATCGACCTCATTCCCGACTCGCGCGGCGAGATCAAGTTCCCGACTTATCTCGGCTACAACGTGGTGGTCGACGATGGGGTTCCGGCGGTCGCCGGCACGAACCGCATCAAGTACTCGACCTATCTGGTCGGCAAGGGCGCCTTCGGTTTTGCCGAGGTGCCGCCGGCCGTGCCGGTCGAGGTGGACCGCAAGGCGGCCCAGGGCGACGGTGCCGGGGTCGAGGAAATGTGGACCCGGCGCCAGTACATCATGCACCCCTATGGCATCAAGTGGACGTCTTCCAGCCTTGTTGGCCAGTCGCCCACCAATGCCGAAGCGGAGAATGCGGCAAACTGGGACCGGGTCTATCCTGAGCGCAAGCAGGTTCCCCTGGGTGAGCTGGTGACGAACGGCTGAGGCCGTATTCCCGCGCCCCACGGGCGGAGCGGTCTGACGGCGTCGGGCCGCTCCACTTTTTCGGGCTCTCCGGCCGGTCCGCTTTCTTTGCAACTTGCCAGGCCGACCCTCTCCCCCGGCCCAACCACCCGACAAGGTATCCTCAGGGGTGGGTTGGCCGGGGGAGAGGGCCGGCTACGGATACAGCAGGAAAGCAGAAGAGAAATAACCTGGCCAACCGAAAAACAGCCATCGCGACGCTTTCAACAACCAAGGAATCGAGAAACATGTCCCTGACCAAACAATTTGGCGTGAGCGCCGGCGAGCAGGTGCCGCTCGATGTGGCCAACAAACAGGCAGCGCAGGCAAGCGCCGCGTCGCGCAAGCTCGAACAGGCTGCGGCGGATGCCGCTGCGCAGGCCGTCGCACGTGTGCTGAAGGGCTCGGACGGCAAGCCCAACCGGTCGACCAAGGCGCTGCGGGCGCCCTCCAAACGCAGGAAGGATTAAGCACGATGGCAAAAAGAACGACGGGGACGTTTACGGCTGCCGGGCAGAACAGTGCGGCAATACTCGGTAAGGAAGCCGAGGCGCTCCTGACGGGGACGTTCACGGCGACAGTCGTGCCCCAGGTCCAGGATGCAAACGGCAATTGGGCGCCCCTCGATGGTGTCAGCATGACGGCGCCGGCCGCACGCAAGTTCGAGATGGCCGTGAGCCGCCCATGGCGGCTTGCCGTTACCGCATTCACCGCCGGACCGATTGCCTACGAACTTGCCGGCGAAGAGTTTCCGAACCAGACCTGAGATTGGCTCCATAGCCCGCTTTCTTTTCCCGGCCAGGTCGAAGCAAAGTGCGCCGATAAAGCCAAACATCAACGAAATCACTCCGAACCATTCGCGAAGGAGCCGCAGCGATGCCCTCGACGTCATCCCGCATCGATATCTACAACATGACGCTCGATCTGCTGGAAGAGGGGCCGGTGACATCACTGACCGACGGCAAGCCCGCCACCAACTGGCTCAACCGGAACTATGAAACAGCCCGCGACGGTGAACTGCGCAAGCACTCCTGGAACTTCGCGCTCACCCGGGCAAGCCTGGCGGCCGATGCGGAGGCGCCCCAGTTCGGCTGGAGCCGCCAGTTCACCCTGCCGGCGGACTGCCTGGCGGTGAAACCGCCGACCGCAGAGGGAAAACAGAACGGTGCCCTTGTGGCCTATGAAGTGGAGGCCAACAAGATCCTGACCGATGCGGTTGCGCCGTTGCGGTTGCGCTACATCAGGCGGGTCGGCGAGGAGGCGAGCTTCGATCCGTTGTTCGTCGAGGTTCTCGTCTCCAAGCTTGCGTTCAAGATGGCCCACTGGCTGACCGGCAAACGTTCATTCGCCGAGCGTGCGCTCGGCATCTATCAGGATACGTTGTCGGCGGCCCGTCTGGCCGACGCGCTGGAATCGACCTTTCCAGATGTGATCGCTGACGATGTGATCGAAATACGTTCCCTTTAGCTCCATAGCCGGCCCGCTCTCTTTGATCTGGTTCCGTGGCCAGCCCGCTCCCCCCGCCCACCCACCCGATAAGGAAACCCTCAGGGGTGGTTGGGCCGGGGGAGCGGGCCGGCCAGGCCACCTAGATGAAGAGCGCCCAACCTCAGGACAACCAGGTAAGCCCAATGCGCATTTATGACATTCAAGCTGCATTCGCCCGCGGCGAACTCAGCCCGCGGCTGCATGCGCGCACAGACATCGACCACTATCGAATGGGACTGCTTGAATGCACGAACTGGTATGTGCTGCGACAGGGTGCCCTGCGCAAGCGCCCGGGCACGCAATTCATTGCCGAGGTCAAGACCTCCGCCAAAAAGACCCGGCTGGTCCCGTTTACGTTCTCGACCGAGCAGGCTTACGTGCTTGAGTTCGGCGATCGGTACTTTCGGGTATACGCAAATGGAGGGCGTATCGAGAACGGCGGTTCACCGGTCGAAGTGTCAACCCCATATCTCGAAGCGCAGCTCTCAGATCTGAAGTTCGCCCAGTCTGCCGATACACTTTATGTTGCCCATCCCAGGCACGGGCCGATGAAGATCACGCGGTCTTCCGATGTCGTCTGGGACATCAACAGCATCGAATTTCTGGACGGCCCCTATCTTGCCGAAGCCGAGGAGAACACCGCGACGCTGACGTTGAACGCCACGGGCGGCGTGATTCCGGCGATGACCAGCAACACGACACCGTCGGGTACGGCCAGTGCAAGCTCGGCCAGCAACGCGCCATGGCTCGCATTCGATCAGAACGACAGTACCGGCTGGAGCGCGAACACGACCATCGGCTGGGTGGAGTACAACCCGCCAGCTCCCGACGCAGTGGTGGTCGGTTATCTTCTTCAGGCCGGTATCGCCGGCCTTGAGAACATGCTCTCGACCTGGGCCTTTCAGGGCTATGACGGGACGAACTGGGTGACCCTGCATACCCGGAACAAGGAGACCGGCTGGCAGGCGCGCGAGTGGCGCTACTTCGAGTTCAGGAACACGGTAGCCTATCAGAGCTATCGCATCAGCTTCAAGGCGACTGATGGCGGCGGCGTCTCCCATCTCGGTCAGATGCAGTACAAGGAAAGTCCGGACACCATGGCGGACGTGACGCTGACAGCGAGCGGCACGACGGGCGTCAACAAGGGCCAGGGATTTCTGGCAAGCGACGTTGGGCGGCCGATCCGGCTGCAAGGCAGCGATGCGGTGTGGCGCTGGTTCAGGATCACCGGCCGGACGTCATCGACTGTCGTCACCGGCAAGCTTTACGGCCGGCCGCTTCTCGACCTTGACCCTATCCGAATCTACAGGCTGGGGGCGTGGTCCACGGAGACCGGATATCCCGGCAGTGTATCGTTTTTCGAGGAACGCCTGGTCTGGGCGCGCACCG
Organism: Hyphomicrobiales bacterium; assembly: GCA_021775615.1. GTDB lineage: Bacteria > Pseudomonadota > Alphaproteobacteria > Rhizobiales > JAJFHB01 > JAJFHM01. The sequence goes on along the minus strand of JAJFHL010000153.1, from coordinate 6,573 downwards.
ACACCGAGCCGCAGAAGGTATGGGGCTCGAAGACCTTCGGGTTCGACGATCACGGAGTGTCGTCGCCGCTGGTGGACGACGATGCGTTCTCAATTGAGATTGCCTCAGACCAGGTAAACGAGGTCAAATGGATATCCGAGGCGTCCGATCTTCTGATCGGAACCTCAAACGCGATCCGAACGCTCGGGGCAAGCGATACAAGCAAGGCGTTCAGCGCCAACAATGTGCGCCAGAGGCGCCATACAACGGTTGGGTCGGCAGCCCTGCAGCCGGCCCGCATAGGCAGTGTTTCGCTCTATGCGGACCAGTTCTCGAAAGGTTTGCGTGAGCTGTTTTTCAGTTTCGAGAACAATGCGTTTACGGCGCCCGAGCTGACCATTCTGTCGGATCATCTGCTGGCCTCGGGTATCATCGATCTGGCCTATGCGGAGGCGCCCGACTCCATATTGTGGATTGCCGTTGCCTCCGGGGATCTCGTCAGCCTGACATTCGAGCGCGACCAGCGGATCGTGGGAATGGCGCGCCACCCGCTTGCCGGGGGCGCGGGCGGCGGCCAGGCCATTGTTGAAACCGTGGCGAGCATACCCGGTGCGCAGATGAGTGAAGTCTGGATGGTTGTGCGCCGGACGATCAATGGAGCAGTCAAACGCCATGTGGAGCGCTTGAGCGCGCCTTTTGAAGCGACCGCAATTGATGACGCGTCGTTTCTCGATAGTTTTCTCAAGTATGACGGCGCCCCGACCGGGTCCGTCACCGGGCTGGAACACCTTGATGGCGAAACCGTCGGAGTGCTGGCTGACGGTATCGTGGAGGAGGATCAAACGGTGAGCGGGGGCGGGATAACGCTGGCCGGCGGGCGAACGGCATCGAAGATCCTGGTTGGCCTCAGGTATGAGAGCAAGTTCAGGCTCTTGCGACCCGCGCTGACGGGTCAGGACGGATCTCATCTGGGCAGGCTCAAATCAGTACCTGAAGCGTTCATAGACCTCTACGAGACGCTTGGCCTCAGAGCGGGGCCCGACGGTGCGGAAACAGCAATTGACGATCGCAGTGCCGGGCAACCGATGGATCAGCAGGTTCCGCCGCTGACCGGCTCGTTCAAGCTGCATTTTCCGGCCGGCTGGCGCAGCGGCGCCGAGCTTTCGATCGTTTCCGATCAACCGTTGCCGGCGACGGTCCGGGCCGTCACAAGAGGACTGGAGGTAGAACCCTGAGATGTGTATTCCAGCATTGGGACTTATTGGCGGGCTTGTGTCTGCGGCGGGAACTCTTGCCGGGGCCAGCGCCCAATCGGCGCAGTTCAAGGCACAGGCCAAGTTCGCCGAGCGGCAGGCTGAGATTGAACGTGAGCGCGGGGCGGTTGAGGCTGCCCGGCAGCGCAGGGCGGGCGACCGCTTGTTCGGCGGCCGAGTCGCACAGTTCGCCAAAAGCGGTGTGACACTGAGCGGTGCGCCCTCGGTTGTCCTGTCGAACGTTCAAGCGGAAAACGAACTGGATACGGACCGCATCAGGCTCAGCGCCCGGGCGCGCGAAGATCAGCAGCGGTTCAGCGCCGGCCTGAGCAGGGCACGTGCGCGAGACGCGCGTACGCAGGGCATCTTCGGCGCGGTATCGCCTCTGATCAGCCAACTCGGTCAACTCAGCCAGTTCGGTCCACGCTGATCGCGGTGGCACCACGGTCGGTCTTGACGCAAACAAAGATACTCAGGGAGAAGTGCGATGACCGTTGGAGCGACGGGCAACAGGTTCAGCTATGCCGGCGACGGCGTCACCAAAACTTTTCCGTTTCCGCGCCCGTTCTTCGACCACGCGGACCTCAGGGTGATTCTGGTGGATGCCGCAGGCGTCGAGACGGTTAAGGGACTTGCAACCGACTACTCGGTTGCAGGAGGACTGGAGGCGCCGTCTGCCGGGTGGCTGATTTCAACGGAGTTCACGGTCGATGACACCGTGAAACATGATGGTTCCTTCTATATCTGCACCGTGGCGCACACGTCCGGTGCGGAGACGGAACCGGGCGCCGGCGGCGGCTGGACGGGCGTGTGGGCGCTGGTCCCCGAAGAAAACGGCGGGGAGATTACGATGATGGTCGCGCCGACCGCCGGCGAAACACTGATCGTCACGCGGCGCACGGACCTCAAACAGAACACCAACTATGATACCGGCGGCCGGTTCTCTGCCGAAGCGCATGAAGATGCTCTCGACAAGGGTGTGCTGATCGCCCAGGACTTGGCCGAGCAGCTCAGTCGGGCACCGAAGCTGAAGGAGAGTTCGCAGGCACAGACACCGACATTTCCCGAGGCGGAGGGGGCAACGTTCCTCGCCTGGAACGCAAGTGGAACCGATCTGGAAAACGTGGGCGCCGGGCCTGGAACCGGCAACATGCTCAGCAGCATCTACGACCCAGGCGACGTCGGCACAGACGCCTTCGACATGGACAACATGGCGGAGACGGCAACCGCCAAAGTCATGTCGGACGTCGAGCGCGCCAAGCTTGCAGAGATTGAGGCAAGCGCCGATGTAACCGATGCAACGAATGTTGCTGCCGCCGGCGCAGTCATGACTACCGGTACGCAGACCATTGCCGGGGCAAAGACGTTTACAACTGAACCAATTGCTACAGTTGGCACCTCGACGACACTATCCGCATATTTGTTGGCGCAGCCTACGGACTATGGTGTTGGCAAACCACGTCTCGCTATCACCAAACGACTTGGCGCGACGACGTGGGGCATAGGCCTGTTCGATACCGTTGACGACACCGGCACACTGCAGCTTGAGGCGTCTCAAGTTACGACAACTGGCGCATTTACCGTGTCCGGGGCGTTCACGTCCGGAGGCATTGACGATAATGCCACCTCTGAACGTGTTCAAATATCGAATACGGGCACTCGTTTTGGCAACCCGTCGGTCACCGGCACTTACGACATCTCACAAGCCCGCACCGATGCAATCCTTGCTCTGACGGGGTCAACGAGCAGTGGCTTTGGCGGCAACATCAGGTTGTTTGGCAACGACCATGGAACGCAAGCAAATGACATAGAACTCCGCTCGGCGACCAGCACCGTATTGAGGTGGGATGACAGCGCCAATGTTTTAACCACAAGCGGTAACGCCTTCACTTGCGGAGCGTTCACGTCGTCAGGCATCGACGACAATGCTACCGGCGAACGGTTAGACCTCACAGACTCGTCCGCAAGATTTGGCACATCAGGCAACGGCTATACGCTGGTGCACCCGAACGACGACCAAAACTTAGCTATTCAGGGAGGGATCACAGGCACCAGCGCTGCATTTATTATTGCCTATGGTGGCAGTCATGCAACGCTTGGTGGCGACTTAGTTTTTCGTACTGGAGCAACAACGGTACTTCATTGGGATAGCAGCTCCAACCTTTGGAATTTTCAGGGGAACACCTTAACTTGCGGAGCTCTCACATCGACAGGCATCCAGGATGCCGCTCCGTCACAACGCATCCTTCTCGGAGACTCAAGCTCTCTATGGGGCGAGTCGAACACAACCGCTTCATTCTCAATACTGAGAAGGAGTACGACTGGATTCCTCGCCCTAGGCGGAAGTAGTAGCGGAGCTGCGGGAGCCAACGTCAGATTGTTTGGCGCCAGTCATGCGACAGTCGCCAACGATGTTGAGTTTAGAAGCGCCACAACCATTACGCTTTTGTGGGACGATAGTGCTGGTTTCTGGAATTTCCAAAACAACCCGATCAACAACATAAATTCGCTACAGCTGGCAACAAATACGGGCATCTTCCGCAACATTAACACCAGCAACCAGAATATCTCTGGCGGTACGGCAGGAAACATCGGCGCCAACTATCTCCTGTATGGCGGCACCCACGCGACACAAGCCCATGATCACGTGTTCCGCACAGGCGGGACAACAAGACTGCAATGGGACCACAGTGCGTTGCGATGGACATATCAGAACCTTGATGTGGCCAGCATCAAGAATCTGACGCTGGGCGGAACGACTTCAGGCAACGGCACGAACACCCTACATCTTTTGAACGGAACCGCACCAACTGGCGGCATCACAAACGGAGGCATGGTTTACACGAAAGACGTATCGGGCTCTGCCGAGGTATTTGCTCAAGACGAAGGCGGCATTGAAAGTCAGCTCACATCTCACGGCCCTACGCTGTTCTCAGCAGGACCAGAAAATCCTCTTGGCTATGCCATCAAACACAGCAACTGCTTTCTCCCGTCAACGGTGAATCCAGCCAAATGTTTCTATCAGGAGGTTGATGTTGTCGGCGCAATTGCAGAAATCGAGCGACTGAGCGGAAAGACGTTCATCTATGATGGCACCGGTGACACTGATGTGCTGGACTGGGCAACCGAGAAGGAAAGACAGGCAACAGAGATTGATGCGGAGAATCTAGAGGTAGCAATACAGGCTCGTGAAAGTAGGATTGAAGAGCTTTGTAGCCAGGACCTTGAAGTAGCGAAAGAGGATGCTATCGAGGTTGTAGAGCTTTTCGAGGAGGTCGAGGACAAAAATACAGAGAAGAAGTTCATCGTAAATTCGGATACAGGTGAAGTAGAAGAGGTCGAAATACCTGTCATGCTCAAAATAAAAGCCGGCGAGAAGCGTTGTGTTAAGGAAGGTGTTCGATTCGATGATGCAACGGGTAAATTTTTCCGCCGTCATGCACGCAAAGAAGCAGAAGCAATAGTTGGTGAACTGATTGTTCCTGAGGCAGTGCGACCAAAACAACCGCCTGCTTGGATTGCGGACAGGCTGATCAAGAAAGCCGGAAATCGCTAACAGCCCCGTTGACAATCCCTAGAGGACAACATGAAACACCTGCTCACCATGTCCGCTTTTCTGACTGCCGTGGTCCTACCTATGCCGGCTGTCGGCGCTGAGTGTACAGACAAACGACGTTCATTTCATCGGCCAGAGCGCGACGGTCAAGAAACTGAACTTGAGCAAAGTGCTCAATGCCGGCGATGGGTCGCGTTTGTTGGATGTATCGAGAACGGAGAGGTGGCGGGAAATTTCATGTTCCAGTTCGCGCAAGCCGCGGCCAGCGTTGAAAACAGTGTCGCGCTCAAGCGCTCGCATATAGAGATTAGCAGTCGTTGACTGCTGCAATCCACGGTGGCAGTATCCGCTGGTGGGGACGCAAACATCATACGATATCCGAGCGCTGCGCTACATGCGCTCGTACCGAAATCTGTTCTTTCAGGATGAGATTGATTTTGACGCGATCAAGTTGCCCGAGTTTACCCAAACGGAGCCGGATGTACCGGACCTGGAGGTTGCGGAACGGCTGACCGATGCGTTCTCCCGCGCAATCGAGGATGGCGCATACACCGGTAGGGGCGCGTGGAAGCGTATCAGGAATGAGCGCCACGGATCCTTTCTGCATTACCTGACCCGCCGGAACTATCGGGGCGTGGCGCGATCCCTTGCCAGTATGTTCCGCAACGAGATGACCTACGGGCTGAGAAGCCCGCAAGACCCATTGTACGCTCAGGTTCAAATGCTGGACACGATTGTTTCGCTCGGGGTGGCTTCGGGTCTAGTTTCGGCGCGTTGCCCCACCGATGTCAACAAGGAACCATTGCTGCACCTGGACTACCGGGAGATACTTGAGCGCTTCACCGATTTCATCGGTCACGATCTGGCACCGCCGCAATGTGGTGCGATTGCCGGGCTTTCCTTTAATGGAAGGATCATCCCGTTAGGGCACTTGTTCCAAGTCTATCAGGCACACAGATATCGAACAATGCTCCGCCCGGGCATCAGCTTTCTGGAGATCGGCGGCGGCGTGGGGTTCATGGCGCACGCCGCGCTGTCGTTGGGCACGGCAAGTGAATATTGCATTGTCGATCTGCCGCAGGTGAATGTGTTTCAGGGCTATCTGATGCTCAAGTCGGAATTTGCCGATCAGGTCGAACTATACCGGGAGACGGTGCGGGGACGGAAAATCAGGATTCTGCCCAATACCGCAATGGACACGGTTGGCGACAAGTCTTTAGATGTCGTTCTGAACGTCGATTCATTCCCTGAGATGGACGGGGACACCATAGGCGACTATCTGGAGCATATTGAACGGGTCTGCCGCGACCGATTTATCAGCATCAATCGGGAACTGAACCTGGCAAATCCGCCCGGCCGTACCTTCCCTTGGGTGCACAAAATGGCTATGGCCCGGCCCGGACTGAAGCTTCATAGCCGAACACCCGACTGGATTCGCCAAGGCTATGTAGAGGACATATTCAGCATTCAGTAGTCTGAATTTCGGCGCGCTACGCGGTCAGCTAACACCTGTCGTGGCTGCTAACTAACTTCTAGAGCGCTTCACATTCATTTGGAAACGTTTGATTGCGCCAAGTCGGTTCGCCCGGCAAGGCGCGGTGCGAAGCGCGATGTGGTGCATCGCGCCAGCGCCGCAACGCTGCCGGTGGACCAAATTTGGCCCACCGACGGCCGGGATTTCGCGTCTTCTGGGCTGCGTTACGGCTCCCATGTGGAGCCGGTCTACGGCAGAACCCGTGCCTAGCCATTAGACGCGGAATCCTGGTCAAATCGATTCCGTATGAA
>JAJFHL010000152.1 GCA_021775615.1 Hyphomicrobiales bacterium | reverse complement strand
GTGCAAGGCCTATTCCAGGGACGGCGTACATATCGTGCACTTCAGACTGGACTGCGATCTCGATGTCCCGGCAATGCGTGAGCTTTACGGCGACAGGTTCGATCCGGAGAAACTGGCTGATCCCGCAGATGTGGCGGAGGCCTATTGGCTGGCCTATCAGCAGCCGAAATCGGCCTGGAGCAATGAAATCGAGCTTAGGCCTCACACGGAGGCGTGGACCTACTGAAGCAAGCCTCGGGACACTTCAGGACAGCGTGACGAAGACGAATTTGGGAGAAGCCCGTGGAGTACAAACTGTTTTATGCACTTGGCAGTGCGGCAATGGGGGTTCGGGTGATCCTGGAAGAAATCGGTGCGCCCTATGAGTTGATCCAGTCGACCATCGCCATGGACGAACCGCGCCCGCCGGAGCAGTTGGCGATAAACCCGAATGGCTGGGTGCCGGTCCTCCTCTGGGGCGACAATGGCATGCACGACAATGGAATGTACGACAATGCCATGTACGAATGCGCCGCGATCACAGTGTTCCTGTGCGATCGTCATCCCGGCGCAAACCTGGCGCCCAGGTTCGATGAACCGGAACGGGGAGCGTATCTGCAGACGCTGGTGTACTTTTCCAATTCCGTCCAGAACGCTTTCCAACTCGACTATTATCCGGATCGTTTTGCCGATACGCCCGCTGATGAACCAAGCGCCCAAAGACGGGGAATTCGGCGATTGCGCGAGACGTGGAAAGTGATCGACGACCAGATTGGGGACAATGAATGGGTCCTGGGCGACCGGTTCAGTGCCGTCGATATTTATCTTTTCATGCTGACCACCTGGCTACGTCCGTCGCGAGGTCAGCCATCAACAGATGAATTCCCCAATGTCAAGCGCATTGCCGATGCCGTCATGGCTCGGCCAAGCGTACAGCTTGTTTATGCGGAGTGGATTGCAGAGCAAAATGAAACCAGGTGATGACTGTTCAGGAAGTTCCGATTCCGGCTCATTTTCCCCGTTTCACTCCTGGCCTGATAACGTCTCGAGCTGAGGGCAAGCCGGACACTACGAATTCGACAGTGTGTGTATTTTCAAATCTTCCAATATAGCCTTGGACTGTCGGCAGTCCGCGAGGCCGGGTTTGCAAACGTAATGCAATTCCGCCGGGTGTTTCTTCGTGCTCGCGGAACTTGGAATTTTTATCAAAGCAAGATCCCCATAGGGGCCGCCACCAAGTCGGATTAGGCAATCAATTTCGTTGGTCCTGATCATCTCGACATCGTTCGTATAGATTGAATCTCGCACGAAAGCTTTCAGACTGCCGCGATGTTTCGGCCAATGTGGCGGTAAAATATCCGCGGCCTTGGAGCAAATACCGATATTGAATTTTTTGCTGTTCATTTTGGGCGCGATAGCTTCCGTGGCTTCAGTCAAATCCTCAAAGACTTTGGAAATCTGCGGCAGATATGTTTCGCCCTCCGTCGTCAAAAGCAACCCTTGCGGCAATCTGCGGAACAAGGCCACGCCGAGAGAAACCTCCAGCTTCTTGACCTGTTGGCTGATCGCCCCTGCCGTAACACCGAGTTCACTGGCGGCCATCCTGAAACTCAAATGCCGAGCCGCGGCTTCGAAGGCACGCAATGCGTTCAGTGCCGGAAGTCTGTATGTCATCTTTTTCTCCCTGGAGCGGGATCAGGAAAAGTGGACACCGGTTTTCCGTCCGATCCCGCTCTAAAGTGCTGGAAGCGGTCACGTTTTATCGACTTGGGTGAGTCCGCCTCAGCCGATCGCGATCCAGCACACAGTTACACAAAGGGTGTCCTTCAGAGACTCAGTATTTCTATCCCTCCAACTGAGGTTTTCTGGTTTGCGCGATTGTTATCCCCATGGATAGCCTGTGGCGCGATCTCAAATAATCGAAAGAGCGCCATCATGAACTTAGAGCAAATTAATGCTCCAGAGGCCCACGACTTGCAGAGTGGATACTCCCAAGCCGTAGCTGTATCTGGGCATGAACGTACAGTGTATGTGAGCGGGCAAATCCCGATGAGGCCAGATGGGACGGTGCCCGATACCTTTACTGAGCAAGCAGAACAGGCATGGGCGAACATCGAAGCCCAGCTGAGAGCCGCGGGCATGGGGTTGGGCGATATTGTCCGGCATACGACCTATCTGTCAGACCGCAAATATCGCGCAGAAAATTCAGAGGTACGACGCAGGGTGTTACGAGAATTTCAACCTGCCCTGACAGTGATCATTGCAGGCATCTTTGATGATGCGTGGTTGCTCGAGATTGAAGCGATTGCCGTTAAGTAGACGTTTCGGCGCAAAAACGGAGTGGTCCATAAATGACCCAGGAACAATCCAACCCCCAAGTTTACGACGCCATCAAGGAACGCGGCAGGGCCTATCTCGTGGTGTTTCGAGAACTGTCAAAACGTTATGGCGAAGCCGAGGCCATAAGCGTGATGCGCAGTGCCAGCTATGAACACGGCAAGTCGATCGGGGGAACGCTGGCGTGTTTCGCCCCGCGCGATTTTGCGGGCATGGCCGAGGGTTTTGCAAAAGCCCCTGACAACGGTGCGACGTTTTCACCCGACATCAGGCAGCTGAACGACACTTGTCTCGAAGTCCAAATGATGACCTGTCCAATCAAGGATGCGTGGATGGAGGCCGGGTGCAGCGATGAGGAAATCTGCACTTTGCTGCATTGTGCATCCGCCCTCGATGAAGGCACGTTGGACGCTGCAGGTTTCGACTACCAAATTGAACTCTGGTCACCGGGCAAAGAAGGCTGTTGCCTCACGAAAATCACCGAGAAATCTCAGTCGTAAGCCGGGAGATTGTGCTCCGCCGTGCCCAGAGAAGGACGTGCGGCCAGCCAACCTGCTGGTCGACGGCGATGTCACCAAGGTGGTGGACTTATCCGCCGAAGACGAAGCGGGGGTCCCGACCTTCGTCATGCTGCGCCGCCTGCTTCTGGTGGCCTGGCTCGGCTCGCACCCGCAAACCGAACTGGCGCGGGAGATGGGTGTGCAGTATTCCGCCGACACGGTGGCTCTGCGTGAAGGTAATCTCTCAACGTTCAGGTAGAGGAACGGGATCCGTACACGGTTCAAACAGCACTTACGCCAGCGATTGCCTCAACGAAATCTGGCGAGCAGCGCCTACCTGAGGTATAGTGCCTTTCAGACAGGCTTATTGGGACGATGTGCCTGCCCAATAATAATAACCAGTTTCACGCCGATGTTGAGTTCGAAGAGGCGGTTATGGTTGGTTGGTCTGTTGCGTCCAGAATTTCTGCTGTGAAAACCCTTGCTCTTTTTGCGGGCCTGGGGCTTTGGTCGATGGGCATATGGGTCTCGTCGACAGCAGCGCAAAATGCGCCTGATCGGGCGCGAACCCTCAGTTACACGGCAAAGGTGATCTGCGGCACCCAGCCCGATCCGGAAAACCTGCAGCTTGTGCGCGGCCGCTACCTGACAGCGGTCAATCTCTACAACCGGGGCTCCAAAGCGGTGAAGATCAGCGCCACGGTCGCGCTGGCGCACCCGCCGCCGGGTCTTGAAGCTGGAGCGGTGCACAATATTGCAGAGGCAGCGCTGGGGCCGGGTGAAGCGCTTGCCATCGACTGCGGCGATCTCAAGGCGCACGTCTTCAAATTCGGATTTCCAGACACCTATATCGACGGATTCGTCGTGGTGGAGAGCACCGGTGCGCTCAGCGTTGCCGCCGTCTACTCCGCCGCGCCGCTGCTCACCAAGGACTGCTGCAAGGATATCGCCGGACCCGTCGCCAGCATCGACGTGGAAGAAATTACGGCGACCGAGATGGCGGCCCCGGCGGACCTCCCCGACCTCGTGCCCCTACCCCCAAATCCGGAAGGCAATCCGCTCGGCACACCGGGAACCGGGTTCTGCACGCCGTCGGCCACCGGCAGCGTGCCGCCTAACGCCACGGTGAAGATTGCGAATATCGGGTCAGCGCCTGCCGCTGCGAGCCAGGCGGTGATCGACTTCGGCAAGTTCGGCATGGTTGCCGTGCCGGTTGGACCGCTGGCGCCGGGAGGCGAACAACTGGTTACCGTACCGATCCCCATCGACTGCTTCGGAACCGGCATCGAGAAGACCTGCGAGTTCGATGCGATCGCCGACAAACAGGGCGCCGTTCCGGAGAGCCTCGAGACCAACAATATGCGCCGCGGACATTGCCTGCGCGCGCGCCGGGGCTGAACATAATGCTTACCAGAGCGCTGCTGTTCGCAAGTCTGCTGGTGCCCGCGGCGGCTTTGGTGCCCGCGGCAGCTTTGGTGCCCGCGGCGGCGTTGGCGCAGACGCCCCAGCGCGCGCCATCGCAGCCGGTCTACACCTACAACTACGATGCCAAGCTGGTCTGTGGGGTGCAGCCCGACCGCGACGACCTGAAACTGGCCAGAGGCGCCTACGGCACCACGATCAATCTGCGGAACCCGCACGGCGCGGCGCTGGAAGTGGCGCTGGACCTGGCGCTCTCCTATCCGCCGGAGAAGCTGGAGCCGGGCAAGACGCGCCCACTCGAGCCGATCAAGCTGCCGCCCCGGTCCGCAGCCGCAGTCGACTGCCGGGCGATCCAGGCGATGTATTTCGGTTATGGATTTCCCGCATCTGTCATCAAGGGAATTGTGAGTATCGAGAGCCTGCAGCCGCTTGACGTCACCGGTGTGTGGACTGCTGCAACGCTGTCGAAGCATGGCGGTGCCGGCGAGTTGACGAGCCTCGACGTCGATCGCATTACGCCCTACAAAACGGCCGCCAAGCTGCGTGATCCGGGCTGGAACCCGGACGCGGATCCAGAAACAGGTCTTTGCGACGGGTTGCGCCGGACCAGCACCATCGTCACCGGGCGCGTCGAGGCGATAACCTATACATTCGACGAAGTGCCGGATGAGGGACCACGGGAGGTGATCCGGCTCACCGAAATCGACGTTATCGCCGGAACCGGCGGCGTCGTCGGCGGGCCGGTCACGGTGCGTCTGCAACGCGGCTTCTTTCCCGATGGCGGATTCCTTGATGTATCCGAGATGCCCGTGTTCTCAGTTGGCGGGCGCTACCTTCTGATGCTTCCAAACCATACCTGGCTCATTGAGCCGGTCGGAACGGCCAGGACATTCAGGGTCGAGACCGTGGCCGGGCGAGACATTCTGGTCGATCAGGAGGGTTTCGCAGTGCGCAACGTGCTCGGCGGACGGCTGGAGCAGCGGATCAGCACGCCGGAGCGAACGGGCAAGACTGCCGAGCTTACCGTTGCCGGAGACGAAACGCTCACCGCGGCAATCACGCTCAAAGACTATACCGAAGCCTTGTTGAGCTTTGCCACGAACTGTGACGGCCCGGTGATCCAGGGACCTTATGCGGCCTTCCCGCTGGTACCGCCGACGACATTCGGCACGGAGTAGGACCATGTCCAGGGTTGGAAGACTTTTTGCCGCCGTCACGTTCCTCACCGGAATCTGCACGGGGGCTCTGCAGGCCTTCGAGGTGCAGGAAAACTGGGTCGGCAATGAGGTGCGCTGGGAGGACGGAGATCTGCCGGTCGTCTGGATCCTGGATGTCCGGAGCATCAATCCAGGCGGTGCGCGCTGGAGATCAATTCAATCCGCCGTCACCGAGTGGAACCGGACCGGCGGGATCAGATTTTTGTTTACCACGACACCCAATGGGCCCGGAGGCGATCCGGAGGACGATCTGCAGTTCCGGAAAGGAGACGGCAAGAGTGAGATCCTGTTCGTCGACCCGTCGGAAATCGACGGTGCCGCGGGGCGCGAGTCGACGAAGCACGCGTGTGCCGGATGTCGCCGGATTGTCGAATCCGATGTGGCGATCGCCGACAACCTGTCGCTGAGCGAGAGTCCTCAGACGTCACAACTGTTCAGCTGCACGGCCCATTCGGTTGCAGTACACGAACTCGGTCATTCAATCGGGCTCGACCATGAGACCGGGCAGCTTGCCATGATGCAGCCCATCTGTAACGACTCGCCACGGGTTAACGGACATGAGGGGAACTACATGGTGCTGCCCGATGATCAGCGTGGCGCCCGCCAGCAATATTCGTCCGGCGGAGACGAGACGAACCTGTTTACGTCAGCGCAGATGATGCTCTCGCAGTTGCCGGAACTCTTCCGCGACCGCTATGAGCGGTTGCGCTTCTTCAATATCATTCCGTCCGGCGGCAACCCCCGGCTGCTGAACTACGGCACCACAAACATCGACAAGGTAGCCAATCCGGACAGCTTCAGCTGCGCATTGTTTGGCGGATTCGACCCGGGCTGTCAGAGCGTGCCATATGATCTGGCCGGCGATCCGCGGGCGATAAACCTGTGCCCCGGGCAAAGCTTCTCCGTGCCTTTCGTGGTCGGAAACCGGGCCAACAATCCTGGCACCGAAAAGGCACACAGCATCGGCTTCTATCTTTCCCAGGACACCGCGACCGCGCCGTTTGACCCGACCAGCCAGTTTCCCGTAACGCCGCCCCAGGCGGGCGCCATTATCGACAATGAGATCGAGTTCGACAGCACCGACACCGTGACCGCAAACGGCGTGCAGGCGCTGACGTTGAGCTCAGATCCGGACTGTGCGCCGGAAGGCAACTATCGGATCTGGCATGGCGTCGACATCTGCCATCAATTCCTCGAAGGCAACGGGACGGTCCAGGCCGGCGGAATACTTGAGGACGACAATTTCGTTCTGACCGGAGTGCGGGTGAATGTGCTTGCGCCGGACGCCCCCGCTTGCACGGGGCTCGGCCTTCCGGCAAGCGACGGCGTCTGCGAACTGGCGGCAATCCGCAAGGGTTGCGAGGGACCGCCGGTCGAGCCCCCGGTGGAACCGCCGACCGAGTGTCCCGAGGAAGGCTGCGGCACGCAGGCCGGAGGGCTGTGCCTCATGGTCGGCGAGGATCCGGACGGACTTCCCATCGGTGGTCTCTCGACTGCGGACCGCGTGCTGTTTGACGGGTCGCATCCCGACGGCGACCAGAGCGTGAGCCGTTATTGTGTCGATGACCCGGCGGTCAGCGGTTTCGAAGAGATGGTATGCTCCGGTGCAAACGAGACCTGTGCCGCCTGCGACGAAGGCCTGGAGCCGGGCTGCACCTGCGATCCGGACAACGCCGGCAGTTGCGGAGCGGGCGACCTGACCTGTGTCCCCACCACCGGTTATGGAAACAACCAGTCGTTCTCCTCAGGCCGGTGCTGGCCTGCAGCCGAGGGCGTGCCGTCTTGGGAATGTCAGGCCGACTGCTCGGTTATCTACGGACAGACAGGTTATTGCCACCGCGGCGCGCAACCATGGGAGGGTGCGGGCACGCCGATCTGCGCCAATGCGCAGTGCAGTCTCGGTGGGGTAGATTGTGCCCAGCAAGGGCTCGCCTGCAACGTCGACACCAACCAGTGCGAACCGGAATGCGCGAGTTCGGCCGATTGCCAGGCGCGGGGTTATCCCGACACGTATCAGTGTCACACCGACAGCCAACGGTGCTTCATTGCCGGGGTTCCGCACCCCTGACTGTCAAACGAAAAGCGGCCCCGAAGGGCCGCCTTGTTTGCCGCTTTAAGTCGTGGACCTACAGCGGGATCAGGAAAAGTGGACACCGGTTTTCCGTCCGATCCCGCTCTAACTTATAGAGATCGATCACGTTTTATCGACTTAGGTGAACCACCTAAGTCGATCGTGATCTTGAGCGGGATCAGGAAAAGTGGACACCGGTTTTCCGTCCGATCCCGCTCTAACTTATGGAGAACGATCACGTTTTATCGACTTAGGTGAACCACCCAAGTCGATCGTGATCTAGACGTCGTCATCGTCGTCTTCGTCATTGTCGTATTCCGCGACGTCATCGGTATCGTCATCTTCGACTTCTTCATCAAGGTCGGCGAGCTCGGCAAAGAGCAGGGTGCGCTCTTCGTCTGAGAGAATTCCGGTCTCGGGACGGTCGTAGTCCGCCTGGAACTCCATGATCGCCTCGACGGTGTTTGCACCCATGACGCCATCGACGGAACCAGCCTCGTAGCCCAGATCATTGAGGGCCTGCTGCACGCCGGCCACGTCATCGTTGCCGTCGGCCTGATCGATGGACGGGTTTTCGCTGATGCCTGCTTCCTCGCGCTTGGCACGATCGAACAGGACCACCTTCTGGTTGGCGGTCAGGACGCCGGTCGCCTGCGCGTCGATGTCGATCTGGAAGGTGCGGATCGCGCCGCGGGTGCCGCCGCCGATGACGCCGTCGACAACGCCGGCATCATAGCCAAGCGTGTTCAGGGACGTCTGGATCTTCATGTTCTCGGCGTAGTTCACCTGCACGACCGGACGCCGGGCCTGACGCGGCTGCGTTTGGCGCCGGGGGCGTTGAACCGGGCGGTAGTGACGCCGGCGCTGCTCGGCCTTGACCGCCTGATCAACGATGACAGCGGTGGCAATGGCGCCGAAAATGATCGCCGCTTCCTTCTTGCCGGCCTGTGCCGGTGTCGGCGCCAGCTGCGTGGCCAGGCCGAGGCAGACCACCAGGGCGGTCGCGGATTTCAGAAAGGTTTTCGATTTACCAGTGATGTTGGACATCTTGCGTCACCTCTTCATCAATATCTTCATGTGATACATCGATGCACTCCCATCGACGCCTTCCTCATGAAGCCCATATTGGGGGGGACAGGTCCATCAATTGTGATTTGAATCACAAAACATCAACAAATGTACATTTCATGGTCACATTTCGGCTTTTTCAGCCCAAACGGAGGCAAGAATCTGCAGATACCCGGGAATGCCGGCGCAATGGCTCACCGCTTCGTCGGCTTCGCCTTCAGGGCCTGGGCGTTGGCCACGCATGTCTCAAAAAGACCCCTCAGAGCCGCATCGTCCTGCATCACGGCGTCGGGGACGGCAACATAGTCGCGCATGACGCTGCCATACTGTTTCACCGGCTGAGTGCCATGGGACTGCACGAAAGCCTTGCAGTCTGCCGGCGAGAGACGGAAGCAAAGTGTGCCATCGACGGCCAGGAAGGAAAACATGTTCCCGTTCATCGATGTATAGGGCATCTTCGCGCCCTTCAGTTCCAGGTCCGGCGTGCCGCTCACGAGTTCCGCGTAGGTCTGCAGCCGCGCTTCATAAGGTACTTCATCTGACATGGTCTCATATCCAGGATTGGCGATCACCTGCAAAGTGGATCGTACAAAGCGAGCGATCGTGTGACATGGGTGTCGGGCACCGGAGACCGCGGGTATGACGGATAGAGGTCCGGACTGCGATGTGGTGGTCGTCGGCGCCGGCCTGTCCGGCCTGACCTGCGCCAGTCTGTTGTGCGATGCAGGTCTGGACACGATTGTGCTGGAAGCGGCAGAGCGCACCGGTGGCCGCATTCATTCGGTCAAACACGCTTCCGACGGAAGCTATGTGGCGGACCTGGGCCCGACCTGGGTCTGGCCAGCGTATCAACCAATTGTAACCGCCTGGCTCGACCGCCTGAATGTCGAAACGTTCAACCAGTTCGAATCCGGCGACGCGGTGCTCGATCTCGACGAGACCGCCCCCGGCCAGCGCCAGCTTTTGCCGGGCCAGCATGGCATCCGCAGGCTGCACGGCGGGCCGCAGGCGCTGATCGATACGCTGCATGGCCGCCTGCCGCACGGCATCGTCAGAACCGGCCATCCGGTGACGGCGATTGATGCCGATGCCAACGGCGTTGTGGTCACCGCCGGTGGGGCCGGGGCCGAAGACCGGGAGTTTCATGCCACCGGTGTGATCGTTGCCGCACCACTGCGTCTGGCGGCCCAAGCGATCTCCTGGCCGGGTTCGCTCGACAAGGCCGTGTTGGCGGCAATGGCCGCGACACCGACCTGGATGGCGGCACAGACTAAGGCGGTGTTCTTGTATGATCGCCCCTTCTGGCGCTCAGAGGGGCTGTCGGGCCGCGTCGCCAGCCGGCCCGGACCACTTGCCGAAGTGCATGATCACAGTTCTGAGGACGGCCATCTGGCGGCTCTGTTCGGCTTCGTCGGCTGGCCACCTGCCGTGCGCGAGGCCCATCCGGAGGCCTTGAGAGAAGAGATTACGCGGCAAATGGTGAGATGTTTTGGCGATCGGGGCGGTGCCTACAGCGCCCTTCATATCGAGGACTGGGCCATGAACCGGGCGATCTGTTCCGAACTCGACCTGACGCGCCCTGCGGCCCACCCGGAGGTGACGCCGGACATTCTCCGCGCGCCGCATTGCGACGGTCGCCTGTTCTTCGCCGTTGCCGAGACCGCGTTGCAGAGCCCGGGGCTGATCGAGGGCGCGTTCTGCGCTGCGCAATGCGCGGTGGCCGGTTTGACAACCACTCTTCACGAGACATAACCCGCGCGCGACGACGACGATCATTCGCTCTAGATTGAGCATCATCGCCCCGCAACGCACCAGGAGAGGCCGCAATGCCCAACGTGATTTACGAAAAGCGCGATCGGATCGCCTATGTCACGCTCAACCGCCCGGAAGCCAAGAACGCGATCAATCCGCAGACCCATGACCGCCTGTGGGAAATCTGGCGCGACTTTCGCGACGATCCGGAGGTCGACGTCGCGATTGTGACCGGGACCGGGGATGCGTTTTGCGCCGGCGCCGACCTCAAGAGCTATATGACGCGCTGGCCGGGCGCCTCCCCCGAAGCGGTCCGGGCAAATGTCGCCGACGGGCTCGGCGGGCTGACGCGGGGCCTGCACCGGATCCCCAAGCCGACCATTGCCGCGGTCAACGGATGGGCGCTCGCCGGCGGCTTTGAAACCGCGCTTGCCTGCGACATCCGCATTGCGTCGGACCGGGCGCAGTTCGGCTCGTTCGAAGCGCGCCGCGGCTTCCATCATGGAGACGGCGGCATTCCGCGCCTGGTCAATGCGGCGGGCGTCGGCGTCGCCATGCATATGCTGCTGACGGCGGAGCCGATCAGCGCGGACCAGGCGCTCAGGTGGAACCTGGTCAGCGATGTGGTGCCGCACGAGCAGCTGATGGAGCGCGCCGAACTGGTCGCCAGCCAGATCCTGCGAAACGACCAGGAGGCCGTCCGATCCGCCAAGCTGACGATCCTCGATATGATCGGCCGCGACCTTGACGACCAGTTGCGCCTCGAAGCGCTGAACGGCTACAGCGTGTCGACCCGCGCCGATGTGCCCGAACGCCTGCAGTCCTTCTACGACAAGTCCGACCGCGGGCGGCATGGATCGCACAAGACGTCGCTTTAACCCGAGAACCGAAAGGCAGGACCGATGACCGTCAGGATCGAGAAAACCGAAAGCGTCTGGACCGTGATCCATTCGCGGCCCGAGGCGCGCAATGCGATGGACCCGGAAAGCGCAGACGCCCTGCAGGAGGCGTTTGTCGAGTTCGACCGGGACGACAGTGCATCGGTCGCGGTCTTCTGGGGTGAAGGGGGTGCGTTCTGTGCCGGCTGGGATCTGAAATTCGCCGCGGCGCTGGAAGGCGACGACCCGCTCCGCGAACTCGATCTGCCCGGGGACGGCGCCGCGCCGCGCGGGCCCATGGGGCCAAGCCGGCTTGAACTCGACAAGCCGGTCATCGCGGCGGTGGCGGGTCCGGCCGTCGCCGGCGGCATGGAGCTCGCCCTTTGGTGCGACTTCCGGGTGATGGAGGAGAGCGCCTATCTCGGGGTTTATTGCCGACGCTGGGGCATCCCGCTCATTGACGGCGGCACGGTGCGCCTGCCCCGGCTTGTGGGTCAGGGCCGGGCGCTTGAGATCATACTGACCGGCCGCAAGGTGACGGCCGAGGAATGCGCCCGGATCGGGCTGTGCGAATATGTGGTCGCCGACGGCGGCGCCCGCGCCAGGGCCGAAGAGCTGGCGCATCAGATCGCCCAATTCCCGCAGAGCTGCGCCCGCGCCGACCGGCGCTCGGCCATCCGCCAGCATGGGCTTTCGGTGCGTGACGCCCTGGTTCGCGAATGGAACAACGGACTGCCCGAGATCGCCGGCAGCGGGATCGCCGGCGCCGGCCGCTTCCGCGACGGGCTCGGCCGCCATGGCGATTTCAGCGGGATCTGACCGGCGATGCAGGCTGATCGGCCTCCAAGTGTTCGACTTCCTGCAATGGAGAGCTAAGCGGCCGCCTGAGATGGTGCGGCAATCGTCTTCGACAGCCGCATGGCGCGTGGGTCGCGGCAGTTGAGGGCGACGGTGTAGCCCTGCTTCTTCGCCAGCGCGATCATGGCGGTATTGCCGT
>JAJFHL010000151.1 GCA_021775615.1 Hyphomicrobiales bacterium | reverse complement strand
GTGATACCCGCGGCCGTCGCGTTGGCGGCATATCCGACAGCAAGGCAGTTGCCCAGCGCACCGAGCACCTGCTCGACCGGATTGGGGCCGGTATCGGTGCCGCCGAGCTGGTTCGGCTCGTCGGACTTCGCCGATGCGAAGTCGCGAATTCTGGCTTCGGAACGAAACCCGCCGTTCCATTTGACTTCGGCATTCCATTTGGTGGCCGCAACATCGGGCTGTTGCTGAATCTTCTCTGCCAGGCTTGCGACACTGCCGATATCGACATCGTTCAGTGTCGTGGTGACGGTCGGGGCCATTGCCGGTTTCCTTCCTCGATCTGCCGCGGTTTTCCGCGTGTGGTGTATACTGCATCCTTCACCCGGGAGTTGTCGAGGTTGCCGGAAAAACGGCGGCAATGGGACTTGCGCCCCGAAGCCGTGCTCACATCGCATACCACCTTCCCGCAAGGTGCAATTGCGCGACCCCGACCCCATATAAGGCCGCGGAGAGTATCGGAGCACACATATGTCGAAAATGATGACCAAATCCGGCACGTCGGCCACGCTGATCAACAAGGTAGCCGACTGGCTGATGGCGCAGGCATTGGGCGACACGGATCTGGAAGACGTGGTCATGGGTTGCTGCGAACGCCTGCAGGCCGCAGGCGTTCCGCTGTATCGCGGCCACTTCGCCTTTACGGTCCTGCATCCCCTCTACGGCGCGATGGGGATCACCTGGAACCGCGGCAAGGGTGTCGCCGTCAAGGGCTTCCCGCATGTGCCGGGGAAGGAAACCACCGCCACATTCTCAAAGAGCCCGCACTTCTACATGATGGAGCGCGACCTCGATCACATGCGTTGCCGGCTTGAAAGTGAACGCGGCCTGGAATTTCCCATATTCGAGGAACTCCGGTCCGAAGGCGCGACAGACTATCTGGCCTTCGTCGCGAATTTCACGCCCGGAGAGGACGACGGCATGATCGGTTCATGGGCGACGGATCAAAGAGGCGGTTTCACCGACGAGGAAATCGAGGCACTCATGCGCATTCAGGACCGGCTCGCGGTCGCCTGCAAGATGGCGGTGCGGTCTGTGCTGACCCGCAATGTGCTCGAGACCTATCTCGGCACCAAGGCGGGCGATCAGGTGCTGAACGGCCAGATCCACCGCGGCGACGGTGAATCTATACAGGCGATCATCTGGTACTCCGACCTGCGCGGCTCCACCGTCATGGCCGACACCCTGCCCCGCCAGGACTACATCTCGTCTCTCAACGCCTACTTCGACGCCGCCGGTGGCGCGGTGGTCGACAATGGCGGTGAGATTCTCAGTTTCATCGGAGACGGTCTCCTGGCGATCTTCCCGGTGAACCAGAGTTCCCGGAACTATGCAAAAGCCTGCAAACGCGCCGTCAAGGCGAGCAAGGACGCCTTCCAGCGCATCAGCGACACGAACGAGGCCCGTGCCGGTACCGACGCACCACAGCTGAATTTCGGCATAGCTCTGCACAAAGGCGAGGTCATGTTCGGCAATGTAGGGGTTCCGGAGCGGCTGACTTTCTCGGTCTTTGGGGCAGCGGTCAACGAGGTGGTGCGTCTGGAGAAACTGACGTCGAGCCTGAAGGAACCTCTCCTGGTGAGCGACAGGGTCGCCGACGCCATCGAAGGAGACTGGCGTCCACTTGGCGAGCATGCCTTGCGCGGTGTGGAGCGCGACATCCCGATTTTCGCGCCGAAACTGCCAGCGCAAATAAATGGGGCGGCTCCGGTGTAGCGCCGGAGCCGCCCTGAGCGGTCCAAGAGACCGTCCCCCCAAACTTCTAGTGGTTATTGCGTTACCTCAGGCCACCCGCTCGATGAGTGGCAGGAGCGTGGGATGAATGTCCGGCGACTCTTCCTTGATGAAGGTGATCAGCGCCTTTTCGTTTTCATGGAAGGTGCCGTCGCGGCCGATGCGGTTGACCAGCCAGTCGGCTTCGACACCGGTGATGCGTTCGTTGTGCGGGATCATGTTCTCGCGCCCGAACAGCCGCGCATAGCGCTCGACATCCTCGTCGCGTTTGTAGGCATGCCAGATGCCTTTCAGTCCGCCCGACAGCATCTTGCTCATGAAACCGCCGATACCGTCGCGCTCTTCCAGCCAGTCCTCGCGCCTCAGCGCTTCCTGGCGGGTCGGCACCATATAGTCGGACGTCGCCATCAGGAAGTTGGCCACCGCCTTGACGAACAGGTCGGACCATGAAGGGTGATTGTCCGCCTCCACGGTCGCATCGTTCAGATCGAACAGAACTTCCGCCTCGGCCTTGGTGATGGCGATGTTGCCGTCGCCGCCAAAGGCATAGAGTATCTTGCGCAGCAGCTCGACTTCCGCCTCGCCGACAATTCCGGGGCTGAGATCACGGCCGCGGCCGACAGGTCCCTCGCCTTCCAGAACGCCCCGCTTAACCTCTTCCAGTGCAAAGGCCACCAGGCTTTCCGGGCTTGACTGGGCCTTGTCCAGGACACTTACAATCAGATCGAGTTCCGTTTGTGTGTCGACCACGCCGTCCCGCGCAACCTGCTTCATGAGCCACTTTGCGTTGCTCTCCGACACATAGCCTTCCGGCTCTGCCTGGTTGACCAGGTAATCGGTCAGCGCTTCGGCAAAGAACTCGCCCCACATTTCGTCCTGCGCCTTGCAGGCTTCATTGAGGCCGAACAGCATTTCGGCTTCCTGCTCGGCGACGACGCCGTCGCCGAAAACCTCGCGCCTCAGCGCCAGAACGTCATCTTTGGAAATTGTGCCTTGTTCGGCAATTTTACGGACCGACTCAGGTCCCGCGCTGAAATTCATCGCAGCATCCTTCACTCACGCAACCACACTCACTGACGCAAACCTAAATGCCAGTTCTTGATTTTTGCCTAACAAATCCTGAAGAAAGAGCGGACACTCATGTTTTCGCTAAAATGGAGCCGCAGTCATGGCCGAAATGCGCATTCGGACCGAAATACAGGACGGCACCTGCCTGATGACCCTGGCGCGCGCGCCGGCGAATGCCCTCGACATCTCCTTTTTGGAGGAAATCGACGCGGCGATCGCGGAAGTCGACAAAGAACGGGACTGGCAGGCCCTGATCATCACCGGCTCGGATACGATCTTTTGCGCCGGCGTCGACCTGAAGAAGCTGCCGACTCTCGATCTTGCACAGCAGGATCGCATCCTGCACGCCCTGAACAACCTCTACATCCGCCTCTACGGGCTCGATCGCCCGGTCATCGCCGCGATCAACGGCCATGCCATTGCCGGCGGCATGGTGCTGGCGCTCGCCTGCGACTATCGCATCGCGGTCACCGGCCCTGCCCGTTTCGGCCTGACGGAAGTGCGTGTCGGCGTCGCCTTCCCGATCTCGGCGCTTGAGATCGCCCGGGCCGAACTCTCGCCCCACGTGGCGCGCAACTGGCTGATGTTCGGCGGCACCATCGATACCGAAACCGCTTTTGCCCAGGGCGCCCTGGACGAACTGGTCGCCCCGGAGGCCCTGCTCGGGCGCGCCCGGCAGAAGGCCGATGACCTCAAATCGATCCCGCCGGGCGGCTACGCCAAGGTAAAGGCGCAGCTGCGCGAACCGGCGCTCGCAACGATGCATGCGGTGCTGAGCGGTGATGGCGAACCGGAACTGGGCGGCTGGGTCTCGGAAGAAGCCAGAACCGCCGCCCTCAAGGTGCTTGCCGGCGGAGATTGACGGCTGTCGCAACTTCCCTGCCCACCGCGCTTCTCTCTTCGTTGTCTTTGCCCGATCAAGCCGGGGGGGAAGACACAAAAAGCGGGGTCCAATGCAGGCGCTCGCTGCACCCCTTAAAGCGGAATGTTGTCGTGCTTTTTCCAGGGGTTTGACTGGGTTTTCTTCTTCAGCATGTTGAGCGCCCGGCCAATGCGCCAGCGCGTGTTGCGCGGCAGGATCACCTCGTCGATATAGCCGCGCTCGGCGGCGATGAACGGGTTGGCGAAGCGGTCTTCATACTCCCTGATGTGGCCGGCGATCTTCTCCTTGTCGCCAAGATCGGAGCGATAGAGGATTTCGGCCGCCCCCTTCGGACCCATGACCGCGATCTCCGCAGACGGCCAGGCATAGTTGACATCGCCGCGAATATGTTTCGACGACATGACGTCATAGGCCCCGCCGTAAGCCTTGCGGGTGATGACCGTCACCTTTGGCACTGTCGCCTCCGCATAGGCGAAGAGAAGTTTGGCGCCATGCTTTATAAGCCCGCCATATTCCTGGTCGGTTCCCGGCAGAAATCCCGGCACGTCGACAAATGTCACCAACGGAATATCAAAGCAGTCGCAGAAGCGCACGAAACGGGCGGCCTTGCGGCTGGCGTCGCTGTCGAGCACACCGGCCAGCACCATGGGCTGATTGGCGATGAAGCCGATCGTGCGGCCCTCGATACGGCCGAACCCGACAACGATGTTCCTGGCGAAACTTTCCTGGATCTCGAAGAAATCGCCTTCGTCCGCCACCTTGTGGATCAGCTCCTTGATGTCATAGGGCTGGTTCGGATTGGCGGGAATAAGCGTATCGAGGGACGGCTCGACCCGGTCCGGGCTATCGAAACTCGGCAGCTCCGGCGCTTCGTCCGTATTGCTCGAGGGCAGAAAATCGATCAGGCGGCGCATCTGCAGCAGGGCTTCGACATCGTTTTCGTAGGCCCTGTCGGCAATCGACGATTTGGTGGTGTGCACCGAAGCCCCGCCCAGTTGCTCGGCCGTCACCGTCTCGTTGGTGACCGTCTTCACCACATCAGGCCCGGTAACGAACATGTAGGAGCGGTCCTTCACCATGAAGATGAAGTCTGTCATCGCCGGCGAATAGACGTCGCCGCCGGCGCATGGCCCCATGATGACCGAAATTTGCGGAACAACGCCGGACGCGAGAACATTGCGCAGGAACACCTCGCCATAACCGCCGAGCGCCGCAACGCCCTCCTGAATGCGGGCGCCACCGGCATCGAACAGGCCGATGATCGGCGCACGGTTTCTCAGCGCCATGTCCTGGACTTTTGTGATCTTTGCCGCATGGGTCTCCGACAAGGACCCGCCGAACACCGTGAAATCCTTGGCAAACAGATAAACCACACGGCCATTGATGGTGCCCCAGCCGGTGACCACGCCATCGCCCGGAATCTTGGCTTTTTCCATGCCGAAATCGGAGCAGCGGTGTTCAACGAACATGTCGAACTCTTCGAATGAGCCCTCGTCGAGCAGGAGGTCGATGCGTTCGCGAGCCGTCAGCTTGCCGCGCTTGTGCTGGGCGGCAATCCGCTGCTTGCCGCCGCCAAGACGCGCTTCGGCGCGCCGCTCCTCCAGTTGCTGAAGAATATCGTCCACGGATGAGCTCCCCTTGATGATGCCGTGATGTAAACGATTACCAGCCTCGCACAGAAATGCAAATCAGCCGAAGGTATGGAAAGCGCCTAAGGGCTCCGGCAGACAACCCGGCACAGGCGGTGACATCACCGCAACACTGTCCCGGACAACAGCCCTCGCAACAATTGAAACATTTTTGCCGGCCGGCGGAAACCCGATTGATACACGCGTGCCCCATCTGGTGGCGAAGCAAGCTTTCGAGGAATTGATGATTTCACGGCAACGCCCGAACCTGCGGCAAGACCACTGCTCCGCATTACCACTTTACACCGCCCGATCTCACGTCACCTCTGTATTTGCTGCCAAATTCGGCACTGGCTTGCCTCCCCAACTCAGCCCACCACTCCAACACCCTAAAAGGATGAGGAGCAATCACATGACCCAGACCACCACGAACAGCGAAACCACTGCCGTAGACAACGGCGTAAACGTCGAAGCTCTGCTCGGCGCACGCGAGGCCCTCGACGCCACGCCTGAAGCCGCCCGGTTCACATGGCGATCGACCTGCGAATGGCTCAACGGCACTCACTGCCGCTCCACGGTGAGCGGGTTTTTCGGTCTTGGCGAAGAACAGAAGCGGGACAAGAATTTTACCGTTGAGGCCGACCACCCGGAGGTCTTTGCCTCCGAAGACAATGCGGCAACCCCTGTCGAGCTTGTCCTCTCCGGCCTCGCCAGTTGCCTGACGGCAGGCATCGCCGCGGTCGCACAGCATCGCGGCATTCAACTGCACTCGGTCACCGCCACCATTGAAGGTGATATGGATCTGCAGGGCATCCTCGGCATCGATTCCGATGTCCGCAACGGCTTTAACGCGATCCGGGTAACCTTCGACATCGACGCGGACGCCAGCAAAGACGACATCAAGGCGCTGGTCGCCCAGTCGCAGAAGCGCTCGGCAGTGTTCGACATCGTCACCAACCCAACCAACGTCTTCGTTGAAGTGTCCTGATCCGTCCGCACGGACCGCACGAGGGAGGCGAGTGTCGTGAAACGCGTTACGACCGTCATAATCGGCGCCGGGCAGTCCGGGCTCGCCATGAGCCGCCACCTTGCCGACCGATCGATCGACCATGTGTTGCTCGACCGCGGCGAGGTGGCGAATTCGTGGCGTACCGAACGCTGGGACTCGCTTCGCCTCCTGACCCCGAACTGGCAGAGCCGACTGCCCGGATACGCCTATGAAGGTGGCGATCCGGACGGCTATATGACCATGCCTGAGGTGATCCGGTTCCTTGACCGCTACGCCGAACAGATCGCCGCCCCGGTCGAGAGCAACACAAATGTCGTCTCGGTGCGGCCCTGCGATGGCGGATACACGGTCTCGACCGACCGGGGCGATTGGCATTGCCGCAGCCTTGTGCTCGCCACCGGCGCCTGTAATGTGGCATGCGAGCCGAAGTGTGCACAGGACGTGCCGGGCGGCGTCAGTACGACGACACCGATGCAGTATCGCAATCCCGGCCAACTTCAAGACGGTGGTGTCCTGATCGTTGGCGCATCTGCAACCGGCGTACAGCTTGCCAGTGAAATCCATCGCTCCGGCCGTCAGGTCACGCTGGCCGTCGGCGAACACGTCCGCGTCCCGCGCACCTACCGGGGCCGCGACATCAAACGGTGGATGGACGCCGCCGGCGTGCTCGATATGCGTTATGAAGAGGTCGATGACATCTCGCGCGCACGCCGCGTGCCCTCTCTTCAACTCGCCGGATCGCCGGATCGGGCGACCCTTGACCTCAACGCATTGAGCGCGGCCGGCATTGAACTGGTTGGCCGCCTGGCCGGCATCCAGGACGGCCGGGCGCAGTTTTCAGGCGCACTTGGAAACCAGTGCGCCCTCGCGGATCTCAAGATGAACCGCCTTCTCGACACCATCGATGACTGGGCGCACGCGAACGGCATGAGCGGTGAGATCGATGCCCCGCACCGTTTCGATCCGACGGCTGTCAGCGCGAACCCGCGGCTTGGCCTCGACCTCACAAGCGGCGGCATCGGGACAATCATCTGGGCCACCGGATACCGGCCGGACTATTCCTGGCTTGATGTGCCGGTGTTCGACCGTAAGGGCCGCCTCCGCCACGACGGCGGCGTGGTCGACGCACCAGGTATGTATGTGATGGGTCTGCCGTTCCTGCGCCGCCGCAAGTCATCGCTGATCGACGGCGCCGGCGACGATGCCCGCGATCTCGCAGAGCACCTGTGCGCCTCCCATAATCGCGCGGCCGCTTAGCAGAAGAGCGGATCGATCCGCCATCGCAGCCGTGCTCGGCGAACGTATCGAATTCTTCCAATGAGTTCTCGCCGAGCACGAGATCGATCCGCCCGCCCGTTGTGAGCTTGCCGCGCTTGTGCTGCGCCACAATCCGCCGCCCGCAACCGGGCCGACAAATCTCTCCGATCCACAGTGAACCGGTTTCCCTCTCGGGTGACTAACAGAAGGCATCCCCGCAAAACCGGGCGGTGTTGACACAATCTGGCCCACCGAGAACCCCAGGATTACGCCATGCCCAAACCCGTGCTCTACCATGTCCCCCCGTCTTTCTACTCGCAGGTCGTGCGTCTGGCACTCGCGGAGAAAGGTATCGACTATGAAAGCCGCTATGTCATACCGGGCCCCGCCTCGTTTGAGAGTTATGCCCCATGGTATATGCGGCTCAATCCAGGAGGTACGGTTCCAACGCTGATCCATAATGGAAGAGTCATTCCGGACTCCCGGGATATCCTTCATTATCTCGACACCCGGTTCCCCATGACCACGCTGCGGGGCAATTGCTCCACGCATATCGAAGTTGATCGGTTTGTCGGCAGGCTCTACGCGGTCTCGTTCAGAGAACTGAGTTACGGCTCTCCGCGCCTGCGCAAGCTCGGCGCGTTTCTCAATAAAAAGCGGGTGCAGAACCTGCAGAAGCGGCGGGCGGCAAGCCCGGACCTCAGCGAAACTTACTCCGCAAAAATCAGCGACATTGAGGCCTTTTCCCGCAAAGCGCAGGACCATCGTCATGTGGAACAAGTGCGATTGGCTGTGGAGCGCCAACTTGACCAGCTCAATACAGGACTGGCCTGCAGCACCCATCTTGTCGGCGAAGATTACACGATGGCAGACCTGGTTTGGACGGTGGGCATTGCCCGGTTGATTATGCTCGGGAGCAAACCGCTCGACAACCGAACAGCACTGAAAGACTGGTATGAGCGCATGAGACTGCGGCCAAGTTTCACGCAGGCCGGCATCATGGAGCGCTTTCGCCCATCCGCGATACTGCGCGTGTTGTGGTCGAAACTCACCAGCCGCAATTCGGCGCCAACACAACCCTGCACTTCAACCAATACTAGGAACGACAATAGTCCGGCACTCTAATGTTCTGCTGGCCGATATCCTCATGCGAGGTTTCCTGGCGCTTCTTCATCTCAAGCTTCAGCTCACATTCCCGGTCGCGCTTCAGTTGCACATAAGCCTTGGGATAACGTGGTGTGGCGGTTTTTGTCGGCACCCTGTTCTTGATGCCGTTGGAATGTTCCGTGCCGTAGATCTGCTCCAGGATCTTCGCGGCAAGCTGGGTGGCGAGCCGCTGTTCCACATCGACGGGGTTGTCGATCGCCGCGACCACGGCGCCCCCGACCCCCTGCAGATAGCCTGAATCCACCGCTGTCGCCTTGAAACTGCCCTGGCTCTGCCCGGTGGCCGCATCGATCACCTCTGCACTGGCGATCATGTGATTGTTGTCGCCGGCCAGCCAGGCCATCACCGGGTTCTTGATATGCAGCTTCCCGATCGTGACCCTGAGCGTCTTCTTCGCACCGGCTTCCGAATACTTGTAGGCCTGCTGCAGCGTCTTGTGACGGAGGTCTTCGGGGAGATTGACTGTCGCCGGCTTCGGCGCCGGCGCACTCACCTTCACCGAAGTGATCTGAAACGGCTCATTGGCATCTAGAAGCCCTTCCGTGGCGCAGGCACCAACAAACACAGGGCCATCGCCATCACGAGCGGTATCGCGCCAAGCGAACGCAGATTCGCAGTCAAGGCCGACATGTTACTTGCCCCAGGTTTGTTCCGTATTCCCGACAGCATCCCTGTCATGGGTGATGTGGTTATCAGCTCTCCTATTGCGTGTCCAGACAACCAAGCACACCCGGCGCGCAGGGTTGCGACAGGACGAACGAAGATGTGAGGACAAGGTGCTAGCCTGCCAGAAGTCCCAGGAACCGGGTCGCGGCATCGAACTCATTGCGCCGGGAGGCACGCTGGCGTTCCGCCTCCGCGTCCCGCCCCCAAAGCTCGATCTGCCAGTCTTCATCGACAAACGCCGCCGTCCAGGCAGGTTCCGGCGCGACCGTGCCTTCGGCGACCGCCAGCGCCAGTACTGCGGAACCGGTCAGAGCGGTGATGGTCTGCAGGCCGGTGAGCCGAAAGGGATCATATCGCCCGGCCTGTGTCCTCAGCGCCTGAAGCGCTTCTATCGGTTGCGGCACGTGAACCACGCCCGCGGTCAAAGCGAACCTTGCCCCCAAGTGCTCCCTGGCCCAGGCCAGGACCGGATCCCAGTGCAGGGTCTGTCTGCCCACCAGCTCTTCGGGAGATTCAGCGCGGTAGCACAACAGATCCGAATCCGCATAGGAGATGAATTCATCGATGATCGCATCCGCCTTATCCGTCGAATGATCGATGCTGGTGTTGGCAAGCTTGGTAACCGGCATGCTGATGGGATCGATACGTTCATCCTGATCGGACCATTCAGCGGCAATCGCTTCGGCAAGCGACTTGCTCGGCACCTGGAACCTGCGCCTCAACGGCGTGCGAACGGCGCGGCCATCGAGCAGGACGGTGTAACCGTCACCCTCGGGGGCCACCTCAGCGCCTTTGTAGAAGCGCTTCGGCAGTTCGCCCGTCCAATGGTCCTTGATCATCGCGCCGTCAACCCGCCCGCATGGCGGCGGTATCTTGCCAGAAGAGATCGAGAAGCGGCTCCAGCTCGTTGAAATGGTTGACGACGTGCCGCGCGCCTGCCTGCACCAGATGCTCGTCAGGATGATAGCCCCAACTGACACCGACGGGATGGACATCCGCGTTGACCGCCATTTCGATGTCGAAGACCGTGTCGCCGATCATGACGGCGGCGGCAAGGTCCGCGCCGGTATCCGACAGCGCCCGCTCAATCATGCCGGGATGCGGCTTGGAGGGTGCGTCATCGGCCGTCTGGATTGTTACGAAACAGTGCGTCAGCTCCTTTTCCTCCAGCAGGCGGCGGACACCGCGCTGCGACTTGCCGGTGGCAATGCCGAGCACAACATCGTCCCGCGCGGCCAGGGTGCGGATCACCGCCTCGGCGCCGTCGAACATCGGCTCGGGCCCTCTGTTCATGGACAGCCATGCATTCCGGTAACTCTCGATGAGGGTTTCCGCCCCGGCCCGGTCGACCTGCGGATGAAGCGCGGTGATCGCCTCCATCATCGACAGTCCGATGATCGAACGCGTCGCATCGGCGCTTGGTGCCGGCAGACCGCAGGCCTCGAACGCTTGTGTCATCGCCGCGACGATCACATGCTGGCTGTCGACGAGCGTCCCGTCGCAGTCGAAAATAACGAGCTTCACCGGTATCCTTCCTCTTCTCCAAAGAGCTGCAGATCATCGCCCTCTCCCGGATCGAAGCCCAGAAGCTGCCAGGTGCGCTGCATGTGTTCAGGCAATGGCGCACGCACCTCAAGTTCACCTTTGCCACCCGGATGCGGAAGCCTGAGCGCCCGGGCGTGCAGATGCAGCATATCGTCTATTCCCTCCCAGCCCTCGTGGTCCGTGCCACCGGGTTCAGGTTCACCGCGATACTTTCCGTCTCCGACCACCGGATGGCCAATTGCCTCCATATGGACGCGAAGCTGATGGGTGCGCCCGGTGAGCGGTGACAGCGCCAGCCAGGAAAACCTGCGTCCGGCATGGTCAACCGTCGCAAAGACCGTCACGGCCTTCTGGGCATCGGCATCGCGCGGCCGCGCCGGTTTCATGCGTTGATCGCCTTCCTTTCCGGCCTTGACAATCGCAAGGTCGATCCTGCCCTGTTCAGGGCGGGGCACTCCGGCAACGAGGGCCCAGTAGGTCTTCTCCGTCTCGCGCGACTGGAACGATTTCGCAAGTGCCGCCGCAACCTTGCGCGTCCGCGCCAGCAACAGGGCGCCGCTGGTGTCCCGATCGAGCCGATGCACGAGGCGCGGTCGCTCGTCGCCGTCGAAAATCAGGCCGTCCAGCATGCCGTCTATGTGGCGGTCGGTCTTGCTGCCGCCCTGGGTCGCCAGTCCGGCGGGCTTGTTGAGCACGATGACGTGCTCGTCGCGGTGCAGCACCAGCGAACGGATCAGGTCGCGGTCCGCAGCCGAAACCGTCGACTGACGCCTTTGCTTGCGATGTGCCGTCTGGTCATCCAGGGGCGGAACCCGGATCAACTGGCCGGCCGCCACCCGTGCATTGGCCTTGGCCCGCCCGCCATCGAGCCGCACCTGCCCGGTTCTCAGGAGCTTCTGCAGCGCCCCGTGTCCAACACCTGGAAAGCGCGCCCTGAACCAGCGGTCGAGCCGCATGCCGTCTTCCGAAGACGTCACTTCGATGGTCTGCACTGCACTCATTGTATTGCCGCACGAATGATCCACAGACCGGCAAACAGCGCCACGATGGACAGCCCGACCGAGCCCAGGACATAGAAACCGGCGGCGGCAACGGCCTTGCGTTCGGCAAGCACCGCAAAATCGAGCGAGAAAGCGGAAAAAGTCGTGAACCCGCCAAGCACGCCGGTGGTTAGAAATGCCCTCACCTCCTGAGAGGCCTCAAGCTTGTGGGCGAACAGCGCAATGATTGCCCCCATGGCGAAGGAACCGACGATATTCACGATCATCGTACCCCACGGGAAATCGAGGCCGAACAGCCGTATTGCCTGCACACCGACCAGATAGCGCGCGGCCGCTCCGATCGCGCCGCCCAATGCCACCCAAAGCACCATCATCATGGGCGCGACACTACAGCGGGCATTTGAGCTGGGCAACGATTCTGGGCGCTCAATCCAACAGGCAACCGGTGTCGTTCTCAGTCGGCGGTCCGGGCGATGATCCTGGATGCGATCGACAGGAGGTTTTCCCGGGTGACCGGCTTTTCGATAACCGGCACGCCGGCCTCTGAAAGAAACTTCGCCGGTCCTGAATTCAGGCTGTCGCCGGTAATGAACCCGAACCGCGACTCGATGCCGGGCCAGCGTTGCTGCGCGGCGGCGAAGAACGACTGTCCGTCCATATCGGGCATGCGGACATCGCTCAGAACGAAGTCGTAGCCGGCATCCTGCATCATGACGAGTGCCGCCCGCCCGCCGGTCGCGACATCGGCCTCCATGCCGTGCATATGCAGAAGCTCGACAATGGTTTCGGCGACGTCGGTGTCATCATCGACAACGAGTACGCGCAGCATCTGCGGCTGTGGCCTGCAACGAGCGCCGCTTCCGTTCTCGGTGACGATCGCGGCCGGCGGGTTAACCGGCAGGCGCAGTTCGAACAGTGCCCCGCCCATGCCGGGAGCGCTTCCGGCGCCCAGCGTACCGCCATGGGCGGCCGCGATATTGTGTGCGATCGCAAGCCCGACGCCGGTTCCCGTTCCTTCCTCCTTGGTGGTGAAGAAGGGCTCGAATATGCGCGAGCGAAGGTTCTCGGGAACTCCGGGCCCGTTGTCCGCCACCGTGTAGATCACACAATTCGTTGCGGGCTCGTGGCACACCGCCACCACAACCCTTCCGGGGTGTGCTTCATCGCTCAGGGCCTGGTGCGCATTGGTCAGGAGGTTGGCCAGCACCTGACCGAGCTGTCCGTCGTCGCCGACGAGATCCGGCAGGTCGTCTGCGATATCTATATCAAGGTTGATCCCCGCACTGGCATAGGCGTGTTCGACGAGATCCACCGATGAGGTGACCGGCCGGGACGCGGGGAAGGTCGTGCGCGCCGGCGGTTTCTGCCGCACCGCGGCAAGCAGGGTGTGAACGATGCCGGCGCAGCGGTTCGCGGCCAGCAAAATGCGGTCCGTCTGGCGTTCGAGTTCGGCGTCAAGCGGCTGCTCGCGCAGCAGTTCCGCCTGCCCGATGACGACGCTCAACGGGTTGTTCAGTTCATGTGCCACGTTTGCAAGAAGCGTTCCCATGGCACCGAGCTTCTCGTTCTGGTTGATGATCTCGCGCTGGCGCGCCATCTTCGCTTCCATCGCACGGCGCTCGGTCAGATCACGCAGGTAGCCGGCGAATATCGGCCGCTCGGTACCGGCGGTCTCAACGATGGTCAGCTCGACGGGGAAGGTTTCGCCCCCCTTGCGCCGCGCCTCGGTCTCGATGCGCCGCCCTATCATCTTCGCCTCGCCGCCACCGTGAACATAGGCATCGAAGCCCGCCTCATGCTGGCCTCGGTGCGTATCGGGAATGATCAGATCGACGATTTGCGAGCCGATGGCCTCGTCGCGCGCGTAGCCGAACATGACCTCGGCGGCGCGATTGAATTCAAGCACGTTTCCCCTGTCGTCGATCATGACGATACCGTCGAGCGCGCCGTCAATAATGGCGGAGCGCTCTTTCAGTGGTGTGCTCAGCAATGCTTCCAGCGGGCCGGACGCCCCCTGCACCGCCGGTTCGCGGTCACCTGGCCCTTCGCGATCTTGTGTCGCCATAAATCAGCCCTCGCCCCGCCTCCCCGGTCGTCAGCATAGCCATCAAGCGCCGACGGTGCCACCGCCTTTGCGCCACACAAAATGCGCCACGCAGGAGTTCAGGGCAGTTCAGTCACAAGCTGTCCCACAATGGCGACGGCCGGGTCTGGGCCGATTACGGGCTTTCCCTCAACGCGTAAAGCAGCATGTCACCGAAGCCCTTGGCGGACGATATCGGCCCGACGAAATCGCAGGTCACCGCCTCTTCGTCGATCAGCTTAAGTTCCGCCGCCATCGCCTCCGTCACATAAACGACACCCGGCGGCGTGACCGGCTCGATGCGGGCGGCGTGCGTGACATGCGACCCGAAACACGACGGTGTCTGGATGAAGCCGTCAACGCCGTCGAACACCGGCCCGTAGTGAATCGCGAGCCGCAGGCTGAGCGGCGTGTCGGCGCCATCGGGAATGAACTTCAGGCTCTCGATCTTGCTTTGAATTTCCAGGCCGAAACGGGCCGCGTCGACCACGTCATGGAACACGATGTAGATCGCGTCACCCCAGCTGTTGCGGCAGCGGATGCCGTCTTCATAGGATTTCAGATGGCCCGAAATGAGCCCCATGAAATCTGAATGAAAACGCGGAATGTCCTGCTCACGGAGCTTGCTGAAGCCAACCACGTCGCCAAACATCACGGCCTTCGGCACGCGTTTGGGAAGATCGGAAGACTGAACGGCCGCGGGATACTGCCGTTGTGGTTCAACCGAACTCTCAAGATCGATGATATCGACATCGAGGCCATGCTCACGCCACAGGCCGACAGTCCGTCCCGTGCCGTAACCGCTGCCGTTTCGGCCGTCGTAAACCGCCACCAGCCGCGCCGTCGTGGTCAGATGGCCGGCATGCAGCATTGCAACGCCCATGGCATAGCGCGATCCGTATTCGAACAGAACCTCATCGTTCAGGAATGCATCTTTGGTCGCGTAAGACACATCCGAGCTGTCGGTCATTTCCGCCGAACATTTGGCCATGCAGTACTCGAAGCGGTGCACCCAGCTGTCTCCGGAACGCGCCACCGACGTCTGCAGGAATTCGTCGGCGCTGAACGGCAGGATGACATGCAGGTTGATGTTGCGCTCGAGGCACGCTTCGGCGAACAGAATGTCGGCGCCCGCGGCAAGCGAACCATAGGCGGAGCTCACTTCGTGAGTGTCGAGCCAGTCTTCGATGCGTTGTTTGACGGAGGCTTCCGCCTCGGCCGGAAAGCGCCCGGCCTCGCCGGGCGGAGATATGATGTGGCCGGCGAAGAACAAAATGTCCGGGATCCTGATCGCCGCCAGAATCTCGTCCGCGTCCAGCCCCTTGTGCGCGCAGATGAGTTTCAGCTGGCGCAAGGTTGTTGCCCGCGTTGCCTTCTCTTCGAGGCCCGCGTAGGCCGCGCGGTTGAGCTCCCAGACGGTCTGCGCCAGGTCTCCCAGCACCAAAGCCGCCTCGGCCGCCGTCGCGGCGTTGTAGTATGTCGCGACCGAGCTCGTCGGAACTTCCGCTTCGCAGTGATCGAGCGCGATCCGGGCCCATTCGGCGGCGGTTTTCTCATCGCCGTAAAGAGACGTCAGCGTGGCGACATTGACCGCCGTATAGCCGCGTTCCTTGCCAAAGTCCTCATAAACATCCGTATAGGCCTTGGCGGCATCCTTGAGCAGCCGGGTTCTGTTGTCCCCGGTTGCGAGCAAGGCCTGTTCCTTCACCAGCCGCGCACCGAGACTGCGGATGTTCATGTGGTCGCGATACTGATGCAGCTTGTAGCGTTTGTAGTAGAGCGCGCTGGCCCGATCGACCGCACGGCAGTTCAGCACCGCGCGCGTGAGCACATAGGTCAGGTCGCGGTAGTCCTCATCGATCCGTTTTGCATGCAGGTTGCCCTTTTCGTCCAGATAGTGCTTGCGCAACAGGCGATAGGCGATTTCCGTGGCCTGGAAATACTCGCCGTCCCTTTCGGTCTTGGTCAGTTTTGCAAGGTCAGTCTTGAGTTTGGACATCGTTGGCGTAGAGACCCGTGTGAAATCGCGAACGACAGCAACATAATCGGTATTGATGCGGCGGCGCCAGTGAAAGGAATGTCAGAGTTTTCAAGAGCCTTAAACGGGGTCAGTCATCACGGCTCAAGCGCCTCCATCTGCCCATGTGCCCAGCGATAAATGTCGCGCATGGCGCGTAACTGCTGCGCAATGTTCTCATAGCCGGGTTCCTGGCGCGGGAACTGCCGGCGCGCCGCCTTGAGCATGGGCAGGAACCAGCGGTCTATTTCGTCAACGTATGACTGCTGTTTCTCGCGCTCGAAGACGGTCCGCATGGTCCAGACATTGTGACAACGGTCGAGACCCTTGACCACCGACGCAATCGGATCCACGGAAAGACCGGCGAAATAGGCCTCCAGCGCCTTCACCGTGCCACGGTGTTTCTTGGTAAGAAGCTCGGTGGCCTTCGCGATCCGCGCCCCAAACTCGTTTTCGATGTCCTCGAGACCGACATCGTCGAAGTCCTCCAGCACATCATGCAGGAAACACACGGCAATGGTGTCTTCGGCGTGCTCGAAATAGGGCGCGAGGGTTCGGGCGCTGAGCGCAATGTGAACCTGATGGTGGAACTCCGGCGTCTCGCCATCCTTGCGCAGGCCGGTATGTTTCGAACGCGCAAACTCAAGCGCCTCGTGAGCGACCCACCATTCCTTTCCAAGCAGCCAGGACCGCAGAAAGGCGAGGTCCTTCTCAAATTTTGCAGCCGGCATCGCGGTTTTCCTTCAGTTGCACGAGGCAGATTTGGGTTCTGCACTCATTACCAAGCTGTCTTCTGCGCGGTAATGAGTACATAGCCCGGTGCAAGCCTAACAAGCCAGAGCCGGTCAGAACATCGCGAAATGATCCGGCGGCTAACGATCCGGAAACCATATCGCCCAATACTGCAGCGAAGTCGCATTTGGAGTTTTACACGCAACAGGGGTAAGCTTGTTTGGGGACGCTGCGTTTTGTCCGGAGTAGGTAAGTTGAGTATCAGGTACCCGGCACTATTTCTGCTGCTGGCCATAAGTGCGTTTTCGGCTGTTTCGGCAGCCGGTGCCGGGCAGAAGCACATGGCGGTTGTCGGCGATTCGCTGGCCACCGGTTTCTACTACGGCCTGCGCGATGCCATGGTGCGAAACAAGGTCGCCCCGCTGCTGCGGCGCACCAAGGGCGCCACCGGCCTGGCGCCCGTCAGGGCCTATGACTGGATCGCCGCGGCACGGCGCATCAAAAAGAAAGACAATCCTGGCATTATCGTGGTGTGTCTGGGCGGTAACGACCGCCAGGACATGTTCATCGGAAAGAAACGCCTGAGGCGGTTCACCAAATCCTGGTGGGCCGAGTACCGCAGCCGCGTCGATACCTTCATGGGCATCCTCGCCTCAGGCGATACCCCGGTGTTCTGGGTCGGCCTGCCTTCGGTCAGGCGTAAGAACATGACGCGCGACTATGCCAACCTCAACGCGGTCTACGAAACGTTCGCCGAAAAGCATGGCATCACCTATCTCGACACCCACGCCCTGACCGCCATCGGCAAGAAAAGCCTGCGCGACAAAGACGGCATCCATTTCACCGGACACGGCAATCTGGTGCTCGGACGGATCATTCTGCGCGCCATTCAGCGTTCGATGGCGGCCGGCAGCTGATCTCTCTCAGCCCTTTTTCTCCGATCTGAGCTTCGCCCAGAACGCCATCCGCTTTTCAATTTCCTTTTCGAAGCCGCGGGCCACCGGCGCATAGAACGAGGGCCGCTCAACCCCATCGGGAAAGTAGCTCTGGCCGGAGAAGGCGTGCTCCTGATCGTGGTCATAGCGATAGCCATCGCCATATCCTTCATCATCCATAAGCTTGGTCGGCGCATTGAGAATGATCTTGGGAGGGGCGAGAGAGCCGGTCTCCTTGGCGGTGCGGCGTGACTGCTTGTAGGCAGTGTAGAGCGCGTTCGACTTCGGCGCAGTCGCCAGATAGACGACCGCCTGGGCGATCGCAAGCTCGCCTTCCGGACTGCCGAGAAAGTCGTAAGCCTCCTTCGCCGCATTGGCCTGGACCAGCGCCTGCGGATCGGCCAGGCCGATATCTTCCACCGCTGCGCGCACGACACGCCGTGCGATGAAGAGAGGATCCTCGCCTCCCTCCAGCATGCGCGCCAGCCAGTACAGCGACGCATCCGCATCGGAGCCCCTGATCGACTTGTGCAAGGCGCTTATCAGGTTGTAATGGCCGTCGCGGGACTTGTCGTAGAGCGGCACCCGTTGCTGCACCAACTGGGCGAGGCCTTCCCTGTCGAGAGGAGCTTCGGCGCCGCTTGTCGCCTCGAGGATCTCTTCCGCCAGGTTCAGAAGATATCGCCCATCGCCATCGGCCATGGCGATCAATGCAATGCGCGCTTCATCGGTGAGCGGTAGCGTGTGATCCATGAAGGTCTCCGCACGCTGCAGCAACAGGTCGAGGGCTTCCGCATCGAGCCGGTTCAGAACAAGAACCTGGGCGCGTGACAGCACAGCTCCGTTCAGTTCGAACGACGGATTCTCGGTCGTTGCCCCAACCAGGATGATCGTGCCGTCTTCCATATAGGGCAGGAAACCGTCCTGCTGCGCCCGGTTGAAGCGGTGGATCTCATCCACGAACAGAAGCGTTCCGCGCCCTTCGGTGCGCCGCGCCCTGGCCGCATCGAACGCCTTGCGCAGATCCTGGACGCCGGAGAAGATCGCCGACATCTGCTCAAAGTGAAGCCCGGTTTCCGCGCTCAGCAGCCTGGCGATCGTCGTCTTGCCGGTGCCTGGCGGCCCCCACAGGATAATCGAGTTCAGGCGGTCCGCGCGGACCATCCGCGCCAACGGCCCGTTCTCACCCAGGAGATGGTCCTGTCCGACGACATCGCTCAGCGTTTCGGGACGCAGCCGGTCGGCCAGCGGCCGCGGCGCCGCCTGGTCCATTCCGGCTGCTTCGAACAGGTTGGTCATATCATGTGCGCTCCGGCCGTATGCGCCGGACGCATCAGCCTTCAATATTGGTGTTGATGATGCGCTCGCCGCGCTTGATTGAAATTTCCCACAGATTGCGGTTGTTCCGGGTCACCGACTTGAGGTCGTCCACGGTGCTGATCTCCTTGCCCGCGACACTGAGTATGATGTCGCCGGGCTTGAAGCCCAACCGCCGCGCCGTACCGCGCTGAAGCTTCACGATAATGACGCCTTCGTCAAAGTTGGAAATGCGCAACTCGTCGGCCAGTGCCGGCGACAGATTGGCGATAACGGCCCCGGCAAACGGGTTCCTGTTGCCCTTCAGAAGAGTCGGATTGCTCGGCGGGTCATCGGGGGGCACTTCAAGCGTAATGTCGGCGGTCCGCTCCTCGCCTGACCGGAGATAGGCAATCTGCACCACCGTGCCAATGCGTTTGGTGGCGAACCGGTAGGTGAATTCTTCCGGGGCGGAGATCTGTTGCCCGTCTATGCTCAACAGAACGTCACCGACCCGAACGTCCACGCCTCTCAGCGGGCTTCGGCGATGCATCTGTTTGACGAGGGCGCCTTTCGGCCGGTCGAACCCGAGGGACTCTGCAATGTCCGAAGTCACCGCCTGCAGTTGGGCACCCAGCCATGGCCGCTGGACAGTCGTCCCCGTGCGGGCCGAATCCACCACGAAACGGACCATGTTGGCAGGAATGGCAAATCCGACGCCGTGCGATCCACCGCTTCGGGAATAGATCGCCGTGTTGATGCCGACGACGCGGCCACCCATGTCGACCAGCGCCCCACCGGAATTGCCCGGATTGATGGCCGCATCGGTCTGGATGAAGAACTGATAGTCTGAGACGCCCACATCGGTTCGGGCAAGTGCAGAGACGATACCGCTGGTCACCGTCTGGCCGATGCCGAAGGGATTGCCGATGGCGAGCACCAGATCGCCCACTTCGAGTTCGTCACTGTCATTGAATTCAAGAAAAGGCAGTTCCTCGCCATCCGTCTTGACCTTGAGGATGGTCAGGTCGGTCCGCTCATCGTCCAGCACCACTTCGGCTTCGAACTCGCGCTTGTCGAGCAGCACCACACGGATGTCGGTACCGCCATCGACCACATGATGATTGGTGACGACATAGCCGTCCGCCGATACGATAACGCCCGACCCGAGAGAGTTCTGGACCCGCTCGCGCATGGTGCCGCCGAGCCCGCGTTCGCCGAAGAAATGCTTGAACAGAGGGTTTTCGCTGAACCACTGAACACCGCGGTTCTTCACCACCTTCTGGCTGTACACGTTGACGACCGCTGGAGCGGACTCTCTTACGATCGGCGCGAATGTCAGCGACAACTGCGCCCGGTCCTTGGGCACGGTCTCGGTTTGCGCACGTGCTTCGAAAACTCCCGCGGCAAATGCCGCCACAAACACGGCAACCGCAAGGGTCCACAACATCGCCACGCCAATCGACGTCCGCGGCCGCGACAGTTCAAAGCTCATAACCGGTATCCTGCGTATCGATCTCAATGTGCCGGGCATATGCCCGAAACGGCTTGTTCTGTATCTGAGATAGGCGGTTTGGCGGAATTCGTCCAGTTCTCAGGACGTTAATTCTTGTAGTCCACTGGATACGTCGCCGGTAAACCACCGATCGCTCAGCGCCGGTCGAGTTTGGTCGACAATATGATCGCTGATTCCGTGCGCACTACGCCCGGCACGCGGCCCACACTGTCCAACAAGGTGTCCATTTCGGCCGGCGACGCGGTCCGCGCAACGGCCACGAGGTCGAACTTGCCGCTCACCGAGTGTATC
Organism: Hyphomicrobiales bacterium; assembly: GCA_021775615.1. GTDB lineage: Bacteria > Pseudomonadota > Alphaproteobacteria > Rhizobiales > JAJFHB01 > JAJFHM01. The sequence continues at coordinate 1,310 of JAJFHL010000151.1, read as the reverse complement.
GCGTCCAGAGCCGACACGTGCTTGAGAGACGACACCACTTCGGCGGAACGGCTCGGCTCGACGGAGATGGTCACCAGGGCGCGCACGCCCTGCGCCGCCTTGTCTTCGCCGAGAGAAACCGCGTAGCCGGCAATAACGCCTGAGTCTTCCAGGCGTCGGATACGGTCCTGAACCGTCGAACGCGACACGCCGAGCTTGCGCGCCAGGCTGCTGACCGGTTCGCGCGCATTGAGCCGCAGCAGAGCAAGCAGGTCTCGATCTTTTGGTGTCATGTGAGCTTTCCGGCGTTTCGTCGAAATTTCCGTCACTTTAACGGCAGAATCAGCATTTTGACCACAGGATAGTGGCTGGTTTTCGAGCCACCCCACAGCAAACCTGTAACGGACATGATTCGTGTGAGGGATAACCGTGTTCAGAGACCCGAACGACAGTGTGACACCGCAAGCCGACCTGCATTCCCGCCATGCACCCGCCGAGCGGCACAGCGCAGCGCCAGCCGGCGCGCCGGTGCGGTGCTATGACGATGCAATCGATGTGGCCCGGCAGATCGCGCCGGACACTCCGTTGTTCTGCATCTGCGAATCCGCACTCGAGCGTCAGTTCGCCATCTTCCGGGACGGCTTTCCCGGGCAGGTCACCTATGCGGTCAAGGCCAATCCCTCGCCTCAGGTGATCGCGGCTCTGGTCCGCTCCGGCATCGAAGCCTTCGACGTCGCCTCGCCGGCTGAAATGGCGCTTGTGCGCGAGGCAAGCCCCGATGCGGTTCTGCATTATCATAACCCGGTCAAATCGCGCGCGGAAATTGCGGAGGCTTTGAAAACATTCGACGTCCGCCACTTCGCCATCGACGATGACGCGGAACTCGGCAAGTTCGCCGAGCTCGCGGACGACCCCTCCCGGATCGAACTCGCCATCCGGTTCCGCGGCGCCGCGAACCGGGCCGTATGCGACTTTTCCACCAAGTTCGGCGCAAGCCCGCGCGATGCGGCAAACCTGCTCAAACGGGCCAGCGAACTGGGGTTCGGAACCGCCCTCACCTTCCACGCCGGATCGCAATGCCTCGATCCGCGCGCCTATGCGGAAAACATCGAGCTGGCCGCCGGCATCTGCCGTGCGGCGGGCATCACAATAGGCCGGCTCAATGTGGGCGGAGGGTTTCCCGTCGACTTTCCCGGGCAACCGGTGCCGTCGCTGCAGGAGTTCTTCGACGTCATCGCAGGATCCGCCACGGGGGCCTTCGGCGACAATGTGCCCGAGCTGGTCTGCGAACCGGGCCGCGCCATGGTGGCCCCGACGGCATCGCTTCTCGC
>JAJFHL010000016.1 GCA_021775615.1 Hyphomicrobiales bacterium | reverse complement strand
GAGTTCCTGTGCCCGCCGAGCATTGTTGAGGACGGCCTCGATCTTGCCGCGGTGGCGGACGATGCCTTCGTCCTTGAGCAGACGCTCGACATCACGCTGGGTGAAGCGCGCTATGGCGTCGAAATCGAATGCATGAAACGCGTCACGGAAGTTCTCGCGTTTGGCGAGGATCGTGCGCCAGCTCAGTCCGCTTTGAAAACTCTCCAGGCTCAGTTTTTCGAACAGGCGGCAATCATCATCGACCGGGAAACCCCATTCCGTGTCGTGATAGCTAAGAAAGTCCGGTGCGGCGCCGCACCAGCGGCAGCGCGTTTTCCCGTCGGGACCCGATATCGTCGTGCTCAAGTGCCTGATGTCCTTCCGTCGAAGTGATGCAGGGGGTTGCTCAAGCCTGCAGAAATTCCAGCCGTTGATCGGTTCTTGATGGTTCGATTTCGAGAACTTCCGCACTCACGACGTTTTCCGCGACAAACGGATCCTCGTTCACTCTGCTCTGAAGCTCGGGCAGGGACGTATTATGCGCCACGACCGCGCCGCCCAGACCGGGCTGGAGACTGCCGGCCAGCAAAAAGACGCCGTCGTCAAAACCGCGTTTGATCCAGTCCTTGTGGCCGTCCATGAACTGGCTGGCGTTGCCTTTGTTGTCGGAAAACTTGAGAAGTACAACGAACATCGGATTTGCGCTCCCGGTGGTGTTCTCGGCGGCGCGTGACCATCCTTCGTGAAAGGCCAAACGCTCCAGCCCGGCTGTTTAGCGGCATGCACCTGACAGCATCATGTCAGTAGTGTTAGTCCGTTGCTGCGGCGTTCCACGGCGGCCCGGAGATGCACGCCGGGCCGCAGAGTGTCCGGTCGGCACCCAACCGCAGACGTTCCCATGCCGGTTGCGATACGGAGACCATGTGCCAGTGGTCGCCGCCTATTGGTTCTCAAGGCATGCGGAAATCGAGCCCGTCTCGGACATGAATGGCGGACATGACATGGCAATGTGACGCGTGTAGAACGCGTCAGCCGTTAACGATGCCCCAGACCCGATCTGATTGACCATGGCGAAATGCGACTCCTATGTGATCTGCACATCTCCGCGCAGCGGCAGCACTCTTTTGTGCAAACTCCTGGCCAAGACCGGCGTCGCCGGAAACCCGGATTCCTACTTTCATCGCCCCTCGATTTCCGCCTGGCTTGACGATTTCGACCTGACGCCAGACGCATCGATCTCGGAGCGCGACGTTCTGGACACTGTCTTTCAAGCGGCAATCGCTGAAGGCAGCCTCAAAACCGGGATGTTTGGCCTTAGACTGCAGAGGCACAGTTTTGATTTCTTCGCCCGGAAACTGGCCGTTCTGCACGAAGGTTTCTCGAATGATGCCCATCGTTTCCACGCCGCTTTCGGACGAACATCGTTTATTCATCTGTCGCGGCGGGACAAGGTTGAACAGGCAGTCTCGTATGTGAAGGCGCACCAAACCGGATTGTGGCACATGGCGCCGGACGGGTCGGAGTTGGAACGTCTCGCGCCGCCACGACAGCCAATCTACGATGCGGACAAAATACGAGCAGAATTTGATCAACTGACGGCTTATGACCGCGACTGGGAAAGCTGGTTCGAAACTGAAGAAATTGAACCTCTTCGGATCACTTACGAAACGCTTTCCGGCGATCCGATGGCGACCCTGCGCAGAGTACTTGATCATCTGGGCCTGGACCACAAAGCCGCAAGTGGCGTGAAACCCGATGTTGCAAAGCTGGCCGACAGCACCAGCCACGACTGGGCGGCGCGTTTCCGTTCTGAGCACAACGTCGCGTAGGCTCCTACGCATTGAGTGTCCGCTCCGTCTGCAAATCGGAAGTCCGACAAAACCTGGCGCACTTCCGCTTCGGGTCGATTTTGTTGATAAAGTCATTTTTCAGACTTGGTTCAAAATTCTCCGGCTCACACGGGGGCGTTTAAAAAAATGAGCTGAGGGGACAGCCATCAACTCACTATCTTTCTGTGTGACGCGCTGAATTGTGCTCAGGGGGAATATGGATGCAATTCTGGACGAAATCGATTTCTGCCAAGAAAATCGATCCTCCAAATTTTCGACTTCATCAACAAAATCTGCCAGGAACGGTCGTTTGAGTGTCTTTCTTACTATTTCAGCGTGATCAGGCCGGCCTTCTATATGTCCCGAGAATTCTATCCCAGAAGAAATGGATCACCGCGAAATTACTATTTGCATGCCGGTGATGAACGAAGTGCAACTCCTGTTTACGTCTGAACCATGCAAATCTGTGAAGCCGCGATCCGTCTACGTGGTATTCCTTGTCAAAGAAAACATGTGCATAGAACGACGCTGCACATGCGACCACCTGAACGGCGAAGAGATCAAAGGGCAATAAGAAGTATGTGCAGGCGCCTACCAGAAGCACAGGAATGAAGAAGAAGGGTGTATTATTGCCTTCGTCACCGAGATATGTCGGAGAGACGAGATGATCCTTGGAGTAGTAAGTGTGATGGAAATTGATGTGGTTGTAGAATAACTTCCCACCCATTCGATGGTGGCCAAGTTTGTAGTGCATCAGCGTTTGTCCAAACGACACAACCAAATGCGTAATGACGGCAGTCACGATGTAGAGCGAAAGCTGTGGCAGCAGCCACGATAATGTCTGGAGGAGCATGAATATTTTCTCTGCATAAGGAGCCAGCCTTGCGGACTAGCCACGGCCTGTTTGGTCGATAATGAGAATTGCCCCAAGGGTGAAATTAACTTTTGGACCTCTGGTGGGTGTTCCATCGGGCCAAACGCTCGCAATGTCTAGGGGTGACGCCGGCACGACTGGCTCATTGCCGTATATATGACCTTCGTGGGACGCCCGTAAAATAGTACGTAGCATCTGGTCATCAAACTAACAAGGATGTCTCATTTGATCTTTAGCAATTGCCCCCCAGTGAAGACTGAAGTCTATGGGAATTAGAGAACAAAATCGGTCATCAATCGCCTTTTCCGGTTTGTCAAACTAACGGTGAATAGGCACCCGTAAGCGGACGCTCCGCCGGATTTCGGCCTTCATGTCTGCCTTGCCCCCGTTTCCGGACTCAATCCGAGTGGGCCTCCGACTTCCGGGGAGTGCCATTACCGGAAATTCGCGATGCTGATGGCGGTCAAAATTCAAGCCAGTGCTAAGACCGAATCTTAGAAATCGGAAACAGCCTTGATTGACCCACATCAAAGCGCCTCAAGTTCTGGCGTCCTATTTTTCATCAAGGCTTGGTCCCCTTCGGGGACAATCATCTGGAAGGGTTCCACATTGGGAATCCCCGATAAGGCCTGAAAGCAAGAAGTGGGAGGTTTCGCAATGAATGTGCCAGCATCGGTAAAGCCTGCAGTATGGGGCCTGATCGGTGGCGCGATCGCTGCAATCGTCATCGGTTTCGCCTGGGGTGGCTGGGTAACGGGCGGAACGGCAGAAAAGATGGAGGCGGCAAGCGCAGAGGCGGCTGTCCTTCAAGCATTTACGCCACTCTGCGTTGCCAAGGCGGAGCAGCAGCCGGAAAAGTTCGTGTCCCTGAAGGAGAAGAGCAACTGGGGGAGCCCGCGCGGCGACTTTGTCATCGAGGCCGGCTGGGTCGATAACGTGGAGGAAAAGTATCGCTCCGCGGTTGCAAAGGCGTGCGCGAAGGTAGTGGTGGAAGGTATGAAAGCAGAATAATTTCGATCGGCGACCTGGTTCTGTATTTGATACTGATGATGAAATCGAGCTTCAGAGTCAGACGACGGATGTCGGCTTGGGATCAAAAATGCCCTTGTCTGGTCTGTCAAATCGACGGTGAGAAGGTGATTGAGAGCAGACGCTTCGGCCTCAGGGGTTCAGAGTATCCCTAATAGCCGGCCCCGTTGGCAAGAGCCGCTCAGGTTCGTTGAGTGCCAAAAGCAATCGCCGAAGCGCCGAATTTTCACCTTGTACTTCCAGTCGGCTGACGTTGCTCCTAAGACGCCCAGATCAATCGCAGCGGAAGATGTCCTTCCTTCCAGGCAAGCTGAACCTTTCTATTGGCTCTTCCAAAGTTCACCCCCTCGTCGTCCCCATCCATGGGCTTTTCGCAAGTCGACACACCAGTAGACTTGTCAAACACAAGCTCGCCACCGCAGCCATCCGTCCGAGCGTACCGATAGCGAACGCAGGCGTCATCTTCGAAAAACTTGTCAATCTCGAGGTACACGGCCATATGGCTCTCTCACCAGTTCAGACTTGAACTCCGCTCATCTTTTCCTGATCCGGCTCTAGTCCACCGCGTCGTCCGTAGCGTCTTCTTCCAGTTCCGGCTCGGGGAAGGTCGGATAGAGGCCGCGGGTGCGGGCCATCTGCTGCACCAGCGCCAGCACTGAGTCGATATGCGGCGTCTCGACATCGGTGATGCGCCCCATCTCGTGCACCACGGTCAAAAGCGCGTCGATCTCCAGCGCCCGGCCTTTGTCGAGGTCCTGCAGCATCGAGGTGCGGTGCGCGCCGACGCCGGCCGCCCCGTTGATGCGGCGTTCCACATCGACCCGGAAGTGGACGCCGAGGCGGGTGCCGATCTGCTGCGCCTCGATCATCATGTTGCGCGCCAGCGCCCGTGTGCCCGGGTCCGTCGCAACCACGTCGAGCGTCGCCTGGGTCAGCGCGCTGATCGGGTTGAAGCACAGGTTGCCCCACAGCTTGAGCCAGATCTCGTTGCGGATGTAAGGGTGCACCGGCGCCCGGAAGCCGCCTGCCTCCATCACTTCGGAGAGGCGCTGGCAGCGCTCGGACTCCGCGCCGCCCGGCTCGCCGATGGTGAACTTGTCGCCGTAAATATGCTTGATCACGCCGGGCTCCGTGATCTCGGTCGCCGGATAGACCACGCAGCCGATGGCGCGCTCGGGGCCGATGGCATTCCACTGCCGGTCGCCGAGATCGACGCTCGGCAGGCGCAGATTGGCGTATTGTCCCTCAAGCCCGTAGAAATACCACCACGGCACCCCGTTCATCGCGGTCACCACCGCCGTGTCCGGCTCGAGCAGTGGTGCCATTGCCTCGGCCACTTCCCAGGCCTGGTGCGATTTGAGGGCGACGATCACATAGTCCTGCGGCCCAAGCTTTGCCGGATCGTCGGTGGCGGTCACTTCGGCCACGTGCTCTTCGCCATCCTGGATCAGCTTGAGGCCATGGGCGTTCATGGCTTCGAGGTGAGGGCCGCGCGCGATCAGCGACAGCTCCGCTCCGGCCCGCGCCAGCCCGACCGCCAGATATCCGCCGATGGCGCCGGCCCCGTAAATGCAAATTTTCATGCGATCATTCCCCTCATTGAGCTGAAGATCTAGCAAATCGCCTCACTCTGGAGCAATGCAAGAATGTCGCATGCGTCGGGCGCATGGGGCCCATGCGCCTGATGACTGGCTTTGCTGGCGGATCGGCGTTAAAAACGGCCTCTTGTCCTCACGGCAACCGGAAAGGCGCAACGATGTCGACGACTTCGACCGCAGATGGCGTCGACAGCCCCTATGCTTGGCGGCGTCTTGCCGCCTCGCTTGCGCTGAGCACGGTTGGCGGCGTCGGGCTCTGGTCCGTCGTCGTCGTGCTGCCGACAATCCAGACCGAATTCGGTGTCGACCGCGGCAGCGCCTCCCTGCCGTATTTCGGCACCATGCTGGGCGCCGCCTTCGGCGGTGTCTTCATGGGCCGCCTTGCCGACCGCTTCGGCATCCGCGTTCCGATTCTCATCGGCATCTGCGGTCTGGTGCTCGGCTATATCGCCGCCGCCAACGCAACCAGCTACTGGCAGTTCCTCGTTGCCCAGGCGCTTCTGATCGGCTTTTTCGGCACATCGGTCACCTTCGCGCCCCTGGTGGCGGACGCATCCTTGTGGTTCGTCAAGCGCCGCGGCATCGCCATCGCCATCGTCGCCAGCGGCAATTACCTTGCCGGAACCGTCTGGCCGCCGCTGCTCACCTGGGCGATGGCGGATGTCGGCTGGCGCCAGGCCTATATGGGCGTTGCCGTAATCTGCCTGGTGTTGATGCTGCCGCTCTCCTTCGCGCTCAAACGGCGCGCCGCGATGGATGACGTGGTTCCAACCCGCAGCGCCAATGGCGGCCAGGGCGTCGCCAGCATGTCGCCGGCGACCATCCAGGTGCTGCTGGTCGTGGCCGGCCTTTCCTGCTGCATCGCCATGGCCATGCCGCAGGTGCACATCGTCGCCTATTGCGGCGATCTTGGCTACGGCGTCGCCCGCGGCGCGGAAATGCTCTCGGTCATGCTTGGGCTCGGTGTCGTCAGCCGCCTGCTCTCGGGCGTCATCGCCGACTGGATCGGCGGGGTGCGAACCCTGATCCTGGGCTCGACCCTGCAATGCCTGGCGCTGGCGCTCTACCTGCCGTTCGACGGTCTGACATCGCTCTACGTGGTGTCGGCCCTGTTCGGTCTGTCCCAGGGCGGCATCGTGCCGAGCTACGCGGTCATCGTGCGCGAATATTTCCCCGCCCGCGAAGCCGGTGCCCGGGTCTCCCTTGTCATGATGGCGACGGTTGTCGGCATGGCGGCGGGCGGCTGGATGTCGGGCGAGATCTACGACTGGACCGGCTCCTATCAGGCCGCCTTCCTGCACGGCATCGCCTGGAACCTGCTCAACATGTCGATTGCCTTCTGGCTGCTGCTCGGCCGGCCGCGCTCCAGGGCCCGTGCGGCCGCCGCCGCCTGAAACCGGCTTTACTTCGAATCCGCGTCGAACGAGCCGTCCCAGTTGGCCGGCGGCGGGGTCTCGCGATAGCTTTCGATGCGTGCCGCCAGGGTGTCGTAATAGGGTCCGGCGGCATCGGGCGCCAGCGCCCGGCACTGTTCGAGGAACCTCAATGCCGTGCCCCAGCGCCTTTCGCGGTAGGTTTCGAGCATCGCCGCCTGCTGCTTCTGGAGGCGCTCAAGGTCGTAGCCGCCGTTGCTGGCGGGATCGGGCAGGATGGTGAAGATGCGCTCCGCCTGGAGCTTGCCCTTGACCCGCAGGAGGTCGAGTTCGAGGGTCGGCCATTCGGGCACCGCCTGGGCGGTCGCCTCGCCGATGACGATCTGCACCGCGTAGGTCTTGCTCTGGCCCTCCAGCCGCGAGGCGACGTTCACATTGTCGCCGATGACCGAATAGTCGAAACGGTGCGACGAGCCCATATTGCCGACGCAGGCTTCACCGGTATTGATGCCGATGCCGATCCTCAGCGGCGAGAAGACGCGGCCCTGCAGCTTCGCTTCGGTGCTCAGTTCCCTGTTCAGCGCCTCCAGCCGCCCGATCATCTCGACCGCCGCCTCGCAGGCGTGCCGCGGGTGATCGGGATCGTCCAGCGGCGCGTTCCAGAATGCCATGATGGCGTCGCCCATATATTTGTCGATGGTGCCCTGGTGTTCCAGGATGGACTCGGTCATGGGGGTCAGAAAGCGGTTGATAAGGGTGGTCAGCTCGCCCGCCGACAGGCCTTCGGAAATGCCGGTGAAATCGCGGATGTCGCAGAACAGCAGCGTCATGTTGCGGATCTCGCCGCCCAGTTCCAGCCCCTCATGCTGGTCTCTCAGCTTGGCCACCAGCGCCGGCGACAGATAACGGCCGAAGGCGCCGGTGATGTAGCGCCGCTCACGTTCGGTGACGAAGAACAGGTTCAGCTGGCCGGCGACGAACACCGCGGCCAGGGAGATCGATGGATAGATCGGGTCGAGCAGCCACTTCCATTCCTTGAACGCGTACCACGAGCCGCCGCTCACAAAGGCGAGGCTGACCGCAAACGCCAGCAGGCTCCAGTGCACCGGTATCCAGCGCATGAGGAAAACCAGGATGATCGAGACAATGACGAGATAGGCAAGCTCCAGGCCGAGCGCGTAGTCCGGCCGTGTCAGGAGGTCGCCTGAAAAGATGCTTTCGATCGCCTGGGCATGCGCCTGGACGCCCGGAATACCAGCCTGGAGCGGTGTCGACTGCAGGTCGAACAGACCGGCGGCGCTGGCGCCGATGATGACGACCCGGCCGCCCACGTCCTGCGCCGTCGCCTCGCCGCTGAGGATCTTCCAGGCCGGGATCGCCCGCGCGCCGACCGCCTCGGTGAAATGCACCCAGACCTGGCCGGAACTGTCGGTGGGCACGATGAACTGGCCGATCTTGATGGCGACGATCCCGGTCTGCTCGCCGTAGCTGAGCTCGCCGCTGGCGCCGGACGCCTTGACCACATAGGTGGTTTCTCCCTGCGCCACCCGCAGGGTTTCCGCCGCCAGGGACGGAAACAGCTGGTCGCCGCCGCGCAGGATCATCGGCACCCGCCGCACCACGGCGTCTATTTCAGGCACCCAGTTGAGGGCGCCGAGCCCCTTGGCCCTGGCCTGCAGCTCATCGATATTGCCGGCCGCACCGGGGAACCCCGGCACGAACTGCCTCGGGTCGTCGCCGGCGGCCGCGAAGGTGCCGATCGACTGCGGCAGGGTCCCGCCCTCGTCATGGTTGAGGACGAAGCCCAGAACCACGCGGCTGCGGGCGATCGCATCGGCCATGGTGGTGTCGTTGGACGGCAGCTCCCCGATTGTCTGCCAGACGCTGTCTGGAAGCTGCCCCTTGGGAATCTGCTTGAAAATCTCGGTTGGCGACAGCCGGTCGGTCTCGGCGAAGACCACATCGAAGGCGATGGCGGCGGCGCCCAGTTCGGTCAGCCGGTTGATCAGGTCGGCAATCTGGGTGCGTGGCCACGGCCACTGGCCGACACGCTTCAGGGATGCTTCGTCAATGTCGATGATGCGCACCGGCGCATTGGGGTCGTAGATCCGCGGCGAGAGCTGCTGGTACGTATCGAAGACGATCAGGCGCAACTGCGCAATCGGTTGGGGATCGCTGATCCGCAGCGCCACGGCGGCGACAAGGACGGTCAGCACGATGGCGAAATAGCCGCGGCTTGAGGTTTTTTTCTTGCTTGCTTCAGCCACGACACCAAAGCCGCGTCAACCGGTGTTCAGCACGGCCTGCTGGTCCCGCTCCCGCAGCCACATATGCAGGAACTGGGTCAACCAGGCATCGGCGGCGTCTTCGTACAGCTTCGCGTCGCTCAAGTGCCGTTGACGCGGGTGGGCGCCGGGCCGTGTATCGAAATCGTCGGGCGCGCTTCTCGTCCAGGACGTGAACAGCTCGGACGGCGCTTCGGGGTGGAACTGGACCGCGTAGGTGCTTTGACCAAAGCGGAATATCTGATTTGGAAAGGCTTCGCCGCCGGTACCGAGAAGTTCGGCTCCGGCGGGGAGGTCGAAGCCGTCCTGATGCCACGAAAAGAAGTGCTGAGCGCCGTTCGGCAGGACATGGCCGCCGGTCGGCGTCGGTTCCACCGGGAAGTAGCCGATCTCCCAGATGCCCTGGGCTTGCTTGTAGGCGCGCCCGCCAAGCGCGTGTGCGATCAGTTGCGAGCCGAGGCAGATGCCGAACATCGGGCAGCCCGCGTGCACCGCTTTGGGGATCCAGTCGAGTTCCGCGCGGATGCCCGGCAGGTGGTCGTCATAGGCGCCCATGATGCCGCCGAAAATGGTAACCCCCGCATAGTCGGAGAAATTCGTCGGCAGGGTGTCGCCGTTGACCGGCCAGCAGATCTCGAATTCATATCCGGCGTCGAGCAGGATCGGTTCCACCCGGCCAAGATCCGAGGCGCCGTGATGCACCACGGCGAGAATTTTGTTGCTATCGTTACTCAAAAGTCTCAACCCCGGTGTTATGCCTTGCGGCGGCCGTAAGCATATAGCGCGAGAAGTTCGTAAGCCAGCGTTGCTCCGGCCAGTGCGGTGACGCCGGCCTGGTCGTAGGGCGGCGAGACCTCCACCACATCCATGCCCACCAGGTTGATGCCGGCGAGATTTCGCAGCGCGGTCATCGCCTGGTAGGGCGTGAGCCCGCCGATCACCGGCGTGCCGGTGCCCGGCGCATAGGCGGGGTCGAGGCCGTCGATGTCGAATGTCAGGTAGACCGGCCGGTCGCCGACCACTTCGCGCACCCGGTCGGCGGCGGCCTTGGGCCCGTGTTCATGCACCCAGTTTGCGTTCACCACCGTGATGCCGAGCGTATCGTCATTGACGGTGCGGATGCCGACCTGGGCGGAGACGGCGGGGTCGATCACGCCTTCCTGCACCGCGTGATAAAACATCGTGCCGTGGTCGATGCGGGTCTTGTCCGGGTCCTGCCAGGTGTCGGTATGGGCGTCGAACTGGACCAGCGCCACGGGCCCGTGTTTCTTGGCGTGGGCCTGGATCACCGGATAGGTGAGGAAGTGATCGCCGCCGAGCGTGAGCGCCGCGGCGCCGGCATCGAGGATTTCCGTGATGTGAGCCTCGATGGCCGCCGGCGCGTTCTCCAGATGCCCATGGTCGAAATAGCAGTCTCCGTAATCGACAACGGCAATTTCGTCGAGCGGCTGGAAGTCCCAGTTGTAGGGGCGGTTCCAGGCGATATGTGTTGATTCCTGCCGGATCGCCCGGGGGCCGAACCGGGTGCCCGGGCGGTTGGTCGTGGCGGTGTCGAGCGGCACGCCGGTGACGGCGACATCCACGCCCGTCAGGTCGCGGGTGTATTTGCAGCGCAGAAAACTGGTCGCGCCCGCATAGGTCGGCTCCTGATGCAGACCGAACGGATCGGTGCGGCGGAACGCGTTATCGATCGGCTCGCCGTTGCCGCGCCCCACGCCGTAATCCTGTGTCTTAGCCATCTTACCAATACTCCGCTGAATTCACCTTCGACACTCTGCGATGTGTGGTCTTATCTGAGGCCGGGGCGGCTGCGCAACCCGCTTCGGCCTGTCTCTATTTTTGGAGTTCAAGACGGTCGCCGTTCCAGACATAAATTTTATGGCCGAATGTGCCGTCGTCGCGCTGCCAGAACGACGTGACGGTGCCGCGCGCCGCGTCGAATTCGGGCCACGCGACTTTGTCGAGTTCCGGGCTTGCGACGAACCGCGCGCCGGCCGGGTCGTAGACGAAATAGCGGTATCCCGTGTCCAGGCTTTTCATGACGGCGATGTCCGAAAAGCCGTCGAAGTTCATGTCCATGAACAAGATGCCGACGGTTTCGATGTCGATGACCGGCCGCACATCGATGCCGATGTGTTGAACCTCTTGTGCGCCTCCATCCATGGCCACGCGAAGTTCGCGCACGGCGTTGGGCGCGGCGCCGAACAGCGATATCTCGATGTCCGCAGCCGTGCCGGGGAAGGGGCCGGTGCATGTGCTCAGTATCCCCGCATTCCGCGGTAGGAAAATCTCGCATGTCAGATTGTCTGCCGCGTTGGAGGCGAAAGCCGGCTCAGCGGCCAGACCGTAACAGACGCTGCAGATCGTCAGGGCGCGCCAGACCTGGCACAGGGGCGGTTTCATGCCGCCAGCCAGGAACCGATCGCCGCTCCGTTCTTGCGCAGGACGAAGGCCTGCAGGTAGCGCACGGTGTGGACGTCGAAACTGATGATGATCCAGGCGGCGAGCGCCAGGTAGGCCGCGTCCGGCAGGCCGGCCAGCGCAAACAGGGTCAGAATGATCAGGTTCGGATTGCGCCGCGCGGTGATCAGGCGAAAGGTCGAATCGAAACGCTGCCACATGTGTATCTTGAACCGGAACGTCGATATGAACGCCTGCTCGATCAGCTTTCCGGCAAGGTGACCACCCAGCACCACCCACACGGACCACTCGATCCAGGAGCTGGTGTTTTCCCCCAGCCCCGCCCACCAGGCGAGCCACCACAACGGCGGTGCGACCAAGTCTATGCCGTGATCGAATACATTGCCCCATTTCGACGATGTCAGGGTGACCCGCGCCAGCTTGCCGTCCACCGTGTCGAGCAGCGCCATGATCCAGGCCGCCAGCAGGCCCCACAGAAACAATCCGTTCCAGAAAAGGACCAGGGCGCCGATCGAAAGCAAAAGACCGGCGGTCGTCACCTGGTTCGGCGTGACGCCGGTCCGCGAGAGCACCTGAGTGATCGGAAATGCGATGCGCGGCCAGGCATATTTGGTGACCACGTCGGTAACCCCTTTGTAGGCCGCTTGGAAACTCGCCCACTCCAGCGCCCGCGCATTGTCCTCGGTAAGCAATGCGGCAATCGGAGTGCTGCGCTTGCGCAGGTCCGCATTGTAATCGTCGCCGAGTTCGTCGGCCCGGACAATCCTGAAACCGGCGAAAGACAGGTCGCGCAGCACCACCAGGTCTTCCTGCAGAAACTTGCTCACCTGCTGCGATTTGGCGCCCGACGCCCGCGCCGCGAGTGCCGCGAAGCCCCATTCGGTTTCCGCCACCAGTATGGCATTGGAGTGGCCGCGCAGGGTTTCCAGGACCGCCTGGTCGACCACGCAATCTGCCCGAAGATACAGGATCGTGCCGTCGCCCTCGCCCGGTTCGCCGGCGATCACCACGTCCTCGATGCCCATGCGCCGCAGCAGTCGCTCGGCCCGGTCCGAGCCTGTAGCGCCCCAAATCCTGGTCTCGGATAATCCGAGAAGAAATGCGGTCTCGGGCCGACCCGGGCCTGACGAGCGTTGTGAATCTGTCATTCTGGAAGCCTAACAGAGGTGGACGGTTGGTCTACTACGTTGAAGCGATATCGACAACATGGTGCATACGGTCTATGTGAGCCGCAATCCGAGCGATCCGGCTCGGACACGGCGCTTGGCGCACCGGTTCGGACATCTGCGCGCGAAGCCGCGCAGCGGAGTGCGACATGAAACTGAAACCGGCCATCGTCTTGTGTGTGGCGGCGGCATTTGCACTTCTCGTCGCGCTCGGAGAGCTGGCGCCGGCGACCGCGGCGCTCGCCTTCGCCGCGACCGGCGCGGCCATTTTCGCAATCGTGAACATCACTCGGCGCGGGCCGCCTGAGCCCGTGACCGTGCCCACCGCCGATGTGCCCGCCCTGATTGCGCCGCTCCGCCAGGTGGTGGCGACCCTGCCCGATCCCGCCATCGTCGTCGACGCCCATGGTGTGGTGGTCACCTGCAACGGTCAGGCGACCAGCATGCTCGGAGCGCTGCGTGTCGGTCACAACATTTCCGGCGCCATTCGAGCACCGGTGTTCCTCGACGCGCTGGACCAGGTGCTGAAGACCGGAGAGACCGCGCGTGTAGATTACGAACAGCGGGTTCCGATCGAACGGCGGTTCGAGGTCCACATGGCCCGGCTGCCGGAAGAG
>JAJFHL010000150.1 GCA_021775615.1 Hyphomicrobiales bacterium | reverse complement strand
GGTGCTGGAGATCTGCCGCGACCTCGACGCGGACGGCGCTCTCGACTTCTTCGACATCTGCGGCGGCTCCATGACCGGCGTTGGCGGGTCGGTCCACGTGGTGCCACCGATGAACTTCGACCCCGGCTATCTGGCGCCAATCTCAGGCCGTATCCGCGAGGCGGTATCGGCGGCGGTCCTGGTGGCGGGCCGCATCAATGATGTGCGCGCCGCCCGCGAGGTGATCTCGTCCGGCAAGGCCGATCTCTGCGGCATGACCAGGGCCCAAATCTGCGATCCGGAAATGGCGGGCAAGGCGGAGCGCGGAGCGCTCGACGACATCCGCGCCTGTATCGGCTGCAACCAGGCCTGTATCGGCCACATGCAGGGCGGCTATCCGATCTCCTGCATCCAGCACCCCGAAACCGGCCGCGAGGCGGGCCTGGGGGTGCGGGTAGCGGCGTCCAAGCGTCTCAAGGTCATGGTGGCGGGCGGCGGACCGGCCGGCATGAAGGCCGCCGCCGTGGCGGCCGAGCGCGGCCATGACGTGACGCTTTACGAGCAGGCCGCCGAACTCGGCGGCCGGGTCAAGCTCGCCCGCCAGTTGCCAGGCCGCGACGAGTTCGGCGGGATCGTCACCAACCTCTCCCACGAGATGGCGCGCCACGGCGTCACGGTGAAGCTGAAAAGCGCCATCGACCGGGCGCTGGTGGAACGTGAAGCCCCCGACGCGGTGGTCATCGCCACCGGTGCGCGC
The DNA here is from genome assembly GCA_021775615.1 of Hyphomicrobiales bacterium. Classification (GTDB taxonomy): domain Bacteria; phylum Pseudomonadota; class Alphaproteobacteria; order Rhizobiales; family JAJFHB01; genus JAJFHM01. The sequence goes on along the minus strand of JAJFHL010000150.1, from coordinate 3,665 downwards.
GCCCACACGCCGGAGCATCTCCTCCTCGATGGCGCCCATGTGGTCCATGCCGAGCGGGTGCTGGAAGGCGCCAATGTGGGCACGTCCGTGGTGATCGCCGACTGGCGCTGCGACTGGGTCGGCCTCGGCCTTGCCGAACGCCTGGCCCGCGACGGCTGCGCGGTGCGCCTCGCGGTCAACGGCTACATGGCCGGCCAGTCGATCCAGCAATACACCCGCGACCGCTGGATTGGCGACCTGCACCGGCTCGGCGTCGAGATCACCCCCTTCGCCCGCCTGGTGGGGGCGGACGACGACACCGCCTATTTCGAACACACGGTGAGCGGCGAGCCGATCCTCTTCGAGGAGATCGACACCCTGGTGACCGCGACCGGCGCCGAGGCGGATCTCACCCTCGAGCGCGCCCTCGACGGCTGGCCCGGCGAGGTCTGGATCGCCGGCGACGCGCTCGCCCCGCGCACCTGCGAGGAGGCGGTGCTGGAGGGCCTCAAGATCGGCTCGGCCCTCGGCGGCGGCGCGCTGTCGGCGGCGGATGCGCCGTTGCGGCTGCGGTGAAGGTGATGACGGGCAACCGGTGTCTCGCAGTGAATTCAGCAGTTACCGAAAACGTACACTGCCACCCTGGATCGCCTCACGTTCACACGGAAGCGATCTAAAGCGCGCCGAGCAGATCCCGGAGCGAAATGTTCACCACGGCCTTGATGATGTGGATCTCATGGTCAATGCCGAAGACCGTGGGTGCGACGGCCAAGGGAGCGGTAATGCTGTAACTTTCAGAACCGAGATCGACGTAGTTATACTCGGCGCCGATCGAGATCGCACCGGTAAGCATGATCTGGCCGCCGGCACCGATAGTCCAGCCGTCATGCCACTCCGACGTATCGGTGCGGAAGGGGCCCGCTAAGGTCGAGGCCTCGGCTTGTGACGAAGCGCCCGCATATCCGCCTTGCAGATAGACAAGCCAGTTGTCCTGCGCCCAGCCGAGGCGCGCCTGCAGCAAAAGCAGGAAGTCGATTTCGATCTTGAAGGAATCGGGCGCGAATAACGGGCTCCCGCGACCATCCTCGAGATCGGCGCCGGAGATGGACAAGTCGGCTCCGAAAACGAACCGCCCCGACTGGTGCATGTACCCGACCTGGCCGCCGCCGACGATACCGTCCGGGTCGAATGTGAAATCCGAACCCGGTAAGCCGGCGGCCCAGAAGGCTCCCGGCGCCTCAACGTCCCATTCGCTATCGGCAAAGCCGCCGCCCCCATGCGCGCCGATATAGGGGCCGGTCCAGTCGGTGTCATTGGCCCGGAGCGGGCTCACGGTCATGATCATCGCCGTCATCACGGCAAAAACCATCGGCAATATGCGTGTCATCGCTGTTGAATCCCCAAGTCGCGCGCCAAGCATTAAAATGATGCACTCAAGCCAAATTTGAGTCTCTATGTTCCTAACATGCAATTTAAACGCATACCACATCAATTATTACTTATATAATTGTCCGCATACGGAGTCATACAATTACGGTATCTGGATAAATGGATCTGTTACGGCATAAAAATAGACGAACATTGTTAAATTATTTGCACATCAATTAAAATTTATCGAATAATTAACCCTTTTTGCATGCGTTAGGTCGTAGCTGCGGCGGCGCATCGAGACGCTTCCGCGCCACTTTCTTGAAGGACGGGCCCTCTTCCATGAGAGCGCCGTCCCGGCAACGGCGAAAGAGGCCGAGGCGGACCCAACTCTCAGCCCTTGCGGCCGCGGTGATCTCCCGCGCTGAGGCTCAGAAGACCCCGCACCGCGGCTCAGAAAACAAAATCGTCGACGGTCAGCGAGGTCGCGGTGACGCCCTGCAGCAGGATCTCATTGTCGCTGCCGGTGAAGATCACCGTGTCGCTTCCGACCTGCTCGGCCCGGCGCGGGCCGCCATTGAACAGGTCGTTGAAGGAGCGCACGTCGCTCGCACTCAGATCGATCCGGTCGACACCGCCCTGAAAGTCCTTGATCTGGTCGCGCTGACCGGACGAGTTGTGCTCGAAGACGAAGAGATCCGCGCCGCCGGCGCCGGCGAACAAATTGTCGTCGGTGTTCTCGATGAAGGTGTCGTCACCGTCAGTGCCGAACACGTTCTCGATGTTCGAGATGGTCTGAACCGGCGCGTGATAGACGCTTTTGACATAGGCCTCGCCGCCGTCGAGATCGATATGGACGCCCGTGCCGCTCGGTGCGCCGATCCCTGAAATAAGGCCCGCATCGAGCAGCGTGAGCGTGTCGGTGCCGGCACCGCCGTCCAGCGACCCGCCCCAGGCGGCAGCTTCCAGGGTATCGTCTCCGTCGCCGCCGTCTATGGTGGCGAACTCGCCGAGCACGCGAAGCCCGTTGGCGCCGGCATCGCCGATGACGGTGTTTTCGGTTCCGGTGAGGGAGACGTTTTCAAAGCCCGTGTAGGTGTCGCCGTCGGCGATCCCGTAGCTGCCCGTGCCGGTGGCGAGGTTGACCGTGATCTTGTCGGTCCAGCCGACGAGCTTGTCGGTTCCGCCGCCGCCGTTGAGCGTGTCGCTGCCGCCGGTGATGATGACCGTGTCGTCGCCGTTGCCGGCCCAGATATAGTTGTCGGCGGAGCTGCCGGCGATGTAATCGTCGAATGCGGTGCCGATCACGTTCTCGACCGAACGGTAGGTGTCGCCGTCCGCCAGGCCGGCCCAGCCGTATCCGCGCCCGAGGTCGAGCGAAACGCCGCCATATCCCGAATTGGAGTAGTTCACCGTATCGCTGTCGGCGCCGCCGTAGAAATGGTCGGCACCGAGGCTCCCCAGCATCACGTCATTGCCACTGCCGCCGGCATACCAGTCGTCCTTCGGGGTGCCCTGGAACAAGTCCCAGTCGGGCTGCCAGATGATGGGCGGGTGTTGATTGGAACCTGGAATGGTCAACTTGGGGATGTGTGGTCTAAACATTGGTCTGTCCCTTGCCTGTTAAAGGTCGCGGATGCAGGATCACCAGCCGCCAGGACCGCACCCGAAGGGTGCGGTGCCGGAGCGTCGGCAGACGGGGTGGCCGCTGCGCGGATAAGCGGGACATGGGCCGGGGTTCCGAAGGCGAATATGATGCAGATCACATTTCGTGAACAAAGTTCATGAAACGTGCCGGATCACGGGACTCGACTGTTATGATCCGTCGGTGGGTGGCGTGCCTGGGCAAGCGCCATGCTACGTTCCGTTTAGAAAAGTGAAAGTCAGCAGGAGGGCACTACAATGAGCATCCGAATTGAAACCGGAGCCTGTTTCTGCGGGGAGATCACCGCAGAGGCGCACGGCGAACCCTTTTGGGTCTGTTATGACCATGACGACGATTGTCGCCGTGCGATCGGGAGCCCGCTGACGATCTGGATCGGCTATCGGCCGGGCCAGTTCAAGCTGATGGGCGGAAGCCCGAAATCCTTCTCGAAGACCAGGGGCGTCGTCCGAACGTTCTGCCCGGACTGCGGCACATCCATCGGCTACCAGGACGATGGCACAAAAGACGAGCTCTACCTGAACATCGGGTTCATGGACAATCCGGAGAAGTTCCGCCCCCAGGCCCATGCCTACTGGCGAATGAAGTTGCCCTGGATGGACTTCGCCGACGACCTGCCGCGCACGGACGCCTACTCACGCGAGCGCGATCCGGA
>JAJFHL010000149.1 GCA_021775615.1 Hyphomicrobiales bacterium | reverse complement strand
CAGGAGGGCGCGGTAAAATCGCCCGCCGACACGGCCAAGATCGCATCCTTCGACATTCTTGCCGCCCATGTGCACCGCGTCGGCCGCACCGTGACCTTCCACATGACGACCAACGGAACCGCCGGAGCGGACAGGCCGACGCCGGCCGGCCAATTGGGCGGTGCGCCGGTGCACGCCTATGTCTGGCCGACATCGCTCGATCCGGCGACGGTCGGCTTCGAGGGCAAGACGGGCATCCTGGCGCTGGCCGCGACCAGTCATCCCGATTTCGACGATACGCCCCTGTTCGACGAAGACGGGGACGGGGACCCCGCCAATGACGGTACCAAATGGCACAGCCACTGGGTGGTCCTGACGCCGACCGAGGCCTGCGGCGACGGCGCCCTTGGGGTCCGCGATATCCCTGAAGGAACGACGCCGGCCATGCCGGCGACCTGGCCCGGCCTTCCGATCTTCATCGACAGCCCCGGCTATACGCCGCTGTTCGACGGACCGGAAGTGAAGGTCAACGTGCCCTTTGCAAATCCTGACGCCATTGCCGGCGCGTCCTATGATGGCGTGACATCGGCCTTGCGGGTCCATGCCAATGTTCACGCACCGCTCCTCTGCGTGACCGACATATTCGACGTGGCCTCCGGCGACCTGAGCCTGCCGGGCAAGGTGAAATAGGCTCTGAAATCGTCAGGGCGAGGTGCGATCGCCTCGCCCGCAACATCTCGGACAGAATTCCATGAACAGTATCGACCAGTTGCCGATGGCGCCGGAACTTTCGGTGTCGCAGTGGTTCAACACGGATGCACCAATCACGCTTGCAGAGCTTCGCGGTAAGGTCGTCGTCATCGAGGCCTTCCAGATGCTGTGCCCGGGCTGCGTCTCGCACGGACTGCCGCAGGCGCAGCAGATCCATGCGACCTTTCCCAAAGAAGACGTTGCGATGCTTGGCCTGCACACGGTGTTCGAACATCACGACGCCATGACACCGGTATCGCTGAAAGCCTTCATCCATGAATATGGATTGAGCTTTCCCATCGGCGTTGACGAGGCAGGCGGCAATGCCATCCCTAAGACCATGCAGACCTATGCATTACGGGGCACGCCGTCGCTGATCATCATTGACCGGCTTGGCCGGTTGCGCGCCAGCCACTTCGGCCCTGCGAGCGATATGAAAGTGGCCTACCAGATTGCGGCTTTGGTCCATTCCGGTGCGGCCTCGAAGGAGGTTCAGAACCCGGTTGCTTCGGCAACCCCCTGCTGACCGTCGAAACGGGACGCGCGCAAGGCTGAAAGGTCAATCTCTTCGGGATCTTGCCCGCGCACGATCTGGCGCACGATCCGTCCGATTGCCGGTGCATGCATCAAGCCCGTTCCGGAAAAACCGGCCGCGGTGATCAGGCCCGGCTTGGACTCTTCCAGTACCGGCAGATAATCGAGCGTTCCGGGATAGAGCCCGGCCCAGCCTTCGACGATTTCGCACTCCGGCTCGTTCAGGCCGAAGGACGCAGAGGCCACCGCGCGTACGCACCCGGCCCAGCCGGCTGAATGTTCACGGGCGTAGTCGCGCGGGTCCGCCTCGTCGTCCCTGCCCAGAAAACCGCCGATCAGCGCGCGGCCCTGCCCGTCCGGGCGCAGATGAACCTGGGCGTCCATGTCGATCAGCCATGGTGTGTCATCGGGCACCGGTTCCCTCGGGCGGACAATCAGGAGCTCGTGCCGGCGCGACCGGAACGGAATGCAGAGCCCGGCGAGTTCCGCGATCACGCCCGCCTCGGCGCCGGCCGCATTGATCACCACGCCAGCACGGAAGTCTCCAGTCGATGTTGCGACGCCCCCGATGCGGCCGCCTGCGGCGTGAAGCCCTTCAACGCGTGTCCCCGGATGGATCGCCCCGCCATTTTCCCGCACCGCCTGTTGCAGTCCGAAAATGACGCTGTGATGATCGAGATATCCGCCCTCCGAACAATGACTGCCTACAGCAAACCCCAGGGCGCCGAGATGCGGCCATCTGGATTTCATCCGAGCGTTGTCCAGTATCCGCGTCGGCACACCGGCCTCGCGGTGCCAGTCCGCCTGCGTTCGCAGAAATGCATCGTGTCGGTCATCGGAGGTAACAAAAAGATGCCCGGTCCTGCGGTAACGCGGATCGACGCCGAACTCGGCTTCGAAGCCTTCCCAGAACGGCATGCTCGCCCGGGTCAGGCTCACGTTGATCTCAGAGCCATGCGAAAGGCGGATGCCGCCACCTGTCCTGGTCGATTGCCCAGCGCCGGGAAGGTGTTGCTCCAGCACCCGGACCGAGGCGCCGGCACGGATCAGTTCGTGCGCACAGGCAAGCCCGATGATGCCCGCGCCGACAATGACAACGTCGCTTCCCGCGCTGCCTGCAGTGGTTATCGTCATGCTCGCCCGAGGCTCCGACAGATCGCAATGGCGTCCGTTGCTGCAAAGCGCATGCGCATCAGATGATCAGGGCGCCGCTGTCGGCGGACTGTTTCATGATTGATGCAACCGTCTCAAGGCCGGTCTTCACGCGATCTTGCGAAGCCTCATGGCTGAGACACAGACGAACCGCGTTTGGCGCGTTGGACTGATCAACCGCGAAGGTCTCGCAGGTGATGAGCCTGACGCCCTGACGCTCCGCTTCGGCCCGAAAGGCATCCTGTTTCCAGTGCGGCGGCAGTTCAAGCCACAGATGGAGGCCGCCCGGATCGGCAATCACGTGTTTTTCGGGAAGTATTCGTCTGGCGATCGCCTGCCGGGCCATCGCCTTCGCCCTCTGGGCTTCGTTCAGCCGGTCCGCGGTTCCCTCCTCGATCCATCTGCTGGCGATTTCCGCCATCAGGGGTGGCGGCATCCAGCATGACATGTTCACTGCCGCGCGCAGCGGCCGGACATGTGGCTCGGGTGCACAGACATAGCCAACACGAAGACCGGGGGCGAGGCTCTTGGAGACGCTGGTGATGTAGATCGTGCGTTCGGGCGCATAGTGGGCAAGAGGCTTTGGCCGGTGGCGGGGAAGGCACCCGAACACATCATCCTCGATGATCTGAAGGTCATGCTTGCGGGCGACCGCCGCGATGTCC